>CAYQTM010000035.1:0-9290 GCA_964420355.1 uncultured Opitutales bacterium | reverse complement strand
ATCTGGACCCTGATTTGGTTTTATTGGATATACAGATGCCGAAGATGGATGGTTTTGCCGCTACCCGCCGCATCCGCGAGCTGGAGCGCGAGGACGGCGGCCATATTCCCATCATTGCGATGTCCGCCCGCGCCATGAAGGGCGACGAGGAGATGTGTCTGGCCAGCGGCATGGATGGCTATATCGCCAAGCCCTTCCGTCTCGACAAGCTGATCGAGGTGCTCGATGCCTTCTCCCCACCGAGCGAGCTGGAGAAGCTGGAAGCCGCACAGCCCTTGGCTGCCGAGGTCGAAAGCACTGAGGAAAACGAGCTTGAGCGCTCTGAGGGTGCCGAGCCAGCAAAAGCGCCCGCCCGCGCCGGCTTGACCCCGCCGCCCTTTGCCTATGCGCGTTACTTGAAGACCCTCGAAGCCGACGAGCGCACCGACGTTACCGAGGCCGCTCGCGAGTTCAGCCGCCAGGCCATCCGCCAGATGGCGCAGATGGATCGCGCCCTGATCTGCAAGGACTGGGAAGAGCTGGGGCGCATCGCCCACAGCCTACGCGGCTCCATCGGCATTTTCGGCGACGAGGACTCAGTCCGCATCGCCGGCCAGATTGAGGACGCCTGCGCGGCGGTCAATACCAAGACGCTCCCGGATGATCTCTATGATTTGAAAGAGCGGTTGAATGACTTGCTTGCGCAGATGCGGTAGGCTTCTCAAGTCACAAGTCACAAGTCGCAAGTATGCGAGTTCTGAGCTGTCAGTTCTGAGTTCTGAGCAACTGCATTGTCAGGCAGATTGGTGCGGATCGCGAAATAACAATCGAATGATTGAGGATTTTTTTGGAAGGGTGCATTGAAGGGTTGCCTTTGGGCGGGGAATGGGCTTAGTTGAGGGTTTTTCCCTTAAAAATCATGCCTGCTACAATTTATAGTGATAAAGATGCCGACCTGAGTGTGCTCAGCGGCAAGAAACTGGCCGTGCTCGGCTTCGGATCTCAGGGTCATGCGCACGCGCTGAACCTGAAGGACAGCGGCTGCGACGTCATTATTGGGCTCTACAAGGGCAGCAAGTCCTGGGCGAGCGCCGAGCGTCACGGCTTTCAAGTGATGACCACTGCCGAGGCGGTGGCGGCGGCGGACGTGATTATGGTCGGCCTGCCGGATATGAAGCAGCCGGAGGTCTACGAGCAGGACATCGCCCCGAATTTGAAGCCCGGCAAGACGCTGGTCTTTACCCACGGGCTGAGCATCCACTTTAAGCTGATCACCCCGCCCGAGGGCGTCGACGTGATTATGGTGGCGCCCAAGGGGCCGGGTCATGTGGTGCGCGCGCAGTTTGTCGAGGGCAAGGGCGTTCCGGCGCTGATCGCGCTCTATGGCAATGCTGGTGAGGACGCCAAGGCGATTGCGCTGGCCTGGGCCAAGGGCGTCGGCGGCACCCGCGCGGGGGTGATTGAGACGACTTTCCGCGAGGAGACCGAGACCGATCTCTTTGGCGAGCAGGCCGTGCTCTGCGGCGGTGCCAGTGCGCTGGTGAAGGCGGGCTTCGAGACGCTGGTCGAGGCCGGTTATCAGCCCGAGATGGCTTACTTTGAGTGCCTGCATGAGCTGAAGCTGATCGTCGACTTGATGATCGAGTCGGGTATCAGCGGGATGCGCTTCTCGGTGTCGGACACGGCGGAGTTTGGCGACGTCACCCGTGGCGAGCGCGTCATCAACGAGAGCAGCCGCGCGGCGATGAAGGAGATTTTGAAAGAGATCCAGAGCGGCGAGTTCACCAAGCAGCTCCGCGAGGACTATGAGAAGGGCGGCGAGCTGCTCAATCAGTCGCGCAAGGACGGTGCCGAGCACCAGATCGAGGTGGTTGGCGAGAAGCTGCGCGCCATGATGCCCTGGGTGAAGAAGCGCCAGCTCGGCGGTGCGCAGGCCGATTACAGCAGCTAGAGCGTTTTTAGTTTGCTTTCTGACAAAGCCCGCTCTTCGGAGCGGGTTTTATTGCGCCCCGCAACTGGGGCAGATTGAAGGATATGATTCGCGGCGATTCGAGCGATTCGTAGTTGCTTCTGTTATAAGAGGCAGTGGCGGAGGGCGGCGGAGGTTTCGCGGACTTTTTGGAGGTAGTCGGGGGATTCGCGGAGGGCGGCCTCGCGTGGGTAGGCGAAGGGGACTTCGACGATTTGCTGGAGGCGTCCGGGTGCGGGCGAGAGGATATAGATGCGGCTGGCGAGGAAGACGGCTTCGGGGACGGAGTGGGTGACGAAGAGGAGGGTCATGCCCTGGCGGGCGTGCAGCGCGAGCAAGTCTTCGTTGAGGCGGTTGCGGGTGATCTCGTCGACTGCGCCGAAGGGCTCGTCCATCAGGAGGAGGCGCGGCGCGAGGCTGAGCGCCCGGGCGACGGCGGCGCGCATCCGCATTCCGCCCGAGAGCTGCGCCGGGTAGCGTCCGGCGGCCTCGCTCAGCCCGACCCACCGCAGGAGGCGCTCGCTCACCTCGCGGCGCTCCTCGCGCGGGCGACCCCGCAGGCGCAGGGGCAGCTCGACGTTGCGGCGCGTGTCGAGCCAGGGGAGCAGGGTTGGATCCTGAAAGACGAATGAGAGCGCCTCGCGCGCCTGCGCTGGTGGCGTGCCGTCGATTGCGATCTGCCCGGCGTTGGACTCGATCAACCCGGCCAGCAGGCGCAGCAGGGTCGTTTTGCCGCAGCCGCTCGGCCCGAGCAGCGCCAGCACCTCGCCCGGCTCGGCGGCGAGGGAAATTTCGCTCAACACCGGCTCGCCTCGGTCGAATTGTTTGCTGAGACCTTCGACCCGCAGCCGGGCACCCCCCGGCGGCATGTCGCTGGCCTGCTCTGACACCTGCATGGGCGAAAAAATCAGCGCTCAGCCCTCCCAAGGCGAGCAAATTTCGTTAAAAGCAGCGTTATCAGAGAAAAACATTCAAGATAAACCCTCCCGCGACGACTTATAACCTGTCGGATTCCCACCGGCGTCGTTTTCCAGTTCCACTATAAATTCCCGAATCGTTATGGCGATATCGATCGACCCGTCTTCCACCGGGCGCTTCGACAACACGAAGTTGTCGGAACGCTCCTCGCTCAAACGTAGCTCCAGCACCCGCGCCCCTCTTGCCGTCGACCGCGAGATCGAGGCGTTTCGTCGTTTCGGCAACGATTCGGCGGCCTTGCAGGATCGCATCTCTTTTCTTCAAGCCCGCGAAGGCGCGCTCGACCAGGCGCGCAGCGGCGTCCAGGCCTATGCCAGCGACGAAACCGACGCCGACGGTCTCCGCGCCTCGCTCGCGGCGGTGGCCGAGGGGCGCTTCAACGGCCAGCCTCTCTTTGACAGCGGCGGCAACAGCATCGCCGACCATGTCCGCGAGCTGATGGCCGACCCGCCGGGTCGCCGCTCGATGCTGCGCGACCTCGAGACCGAGTTGATGCGCGCCAGCCAGACCAACGCCACCGCCGAGTCGAACGTCCGAGCCGCTATCCCGCAGCGTGAGGAGAGCGCGGCCACTGCGGCCAGCCTGCGCGAGCTGCTTCAGGACTTCGACAACCGCCAGCTTCATGCGCCGGTTCGCGCCAGCAGCATCGTCAACCTTCTCGCCTGAAGCCGCGTGAACTCGCCCTTTCAATTCATCCACCGGCTGGAAAGTGGCTGGCGCGAGAGCGTCGAGGAGCTGGATTCCAGCCACCGCAGCCTCGAAACGCGCCGGGTCATCAACGGCTTTCAGAATACCGCCTCGCTGCAGTTCTACGGGACGCAGAATAACGAGGTGGAGCTGATCTGCGCAGTCGATGTTGAGCTGGTGCCGCAGCGCAACGCGCCCGACTCCTTTAAATACCGCTTTTACTCGGCGGAAAAAGGCCAGTCGGCCTACCATATTTGCATGCCGACCGATTTGATGCGGCTCGATTTGGAAGCGCGTTCGGCGGTGGGCACCCTCTGCGAATTTCTGGGAATCGAAGCGGAGCCGGAGGTGGCGGTGCAGGCGAAAAAACGGGTGGCCGAGGAAGCCGTAGCCGAGCGCGAAGCCAAGGGTCTGAACAAGCATTTCGACGTCGACAAGCTGGTCATCTCGAAGCTGGAAGTCGATCCGTCGCTCGGTGGGGTCGGCATCGCCAGCGAAGAGGAGGAATCCGCCGAGGACGAGGAAGCACCTGAAACGGCAGCCGAAGCCAGCGCGCCCGAAGTCGAGGCGGCGGCGGCAGGCGAGAGCACCGAGGATGAAGAAGCGATTTCCGAAGAGGAACTCAGCAGCATCCTCGCGACCGGCGACCAACCAGCGGGCAAGATCGGCGACTCCCCCAAGAAAAAGGTGGAGGAGGAACTTTCGACCGACGACGTCGCCAGCATGCTGGGCATTCATGGCAATAGCGGCGAAGACAAGGCTCAGGAGTGAGCACAGACGAATTTTATGCGAAAAACATCAACGGCGGCACTAAAAATGCACTTCAGGGGTTAAACCCAATCTATTAGCAACCGTTATCCTAACTGATGGCACGACTACTCTCTCTCCCCAAACCCGAAGTCGAAATGAAAGTCTTCGATGAACCTCCCACAATGACTGCCGAGCCCGCCCCGGCTGCGGCAGCCAAGCCCTTTCTGGGCGTTTACTTCGTCAACTGCTCGGTTTACGGGCGGCTCTACAAAGACGAAGAGGAGCAAGCCTACACCGGACGCTGTCCGCGTTGCGGCTGCCACTTCAATGTGCGCATCGCCCCCGGTGGCACCTCCCAGCGCCTCTTCAAGGCATTCTGCAAAAGCTGAGTGCGGCAAGCACTGGCCTGCAATGGCACTGTCCGCCGAACCAGTCTCCCTAAATTTCTCCGTGCTCTCTGAGCCCTCCTGTAAGAAGGGGGTTCAGAGCACATCGGCGAAATTGCGGTGGCTGCGCCTGAATATCAGGTAGCCTATCAGGCAGATCGCGAGGGAAGCGCCCCAAAGATAGAGGAGGGATTCGCTATCGGGGCTGCGTCCCCAGAGGATGGAGGAATGGGCGGCGTCGACGGCGTGGACGAGCGGGTTCCAGCGGAGGAATTGCCAGATGGGCTGCGGCACCTGCTCGACGGCATAAAAAACGGCGCTGGTGTAGAGCAGCGTCATTGAGAACAAGGGCACGAGCTGCGATATATCTCGGAAGAAGACCCCGACACTGGCGAGCATCCAGGATAAGCCAAAGGCCAGCAGCCCGACCGGCGGCAAAATGACCAGCAACCACAGGCAGCGCCAGTCCAGCCCTGGCCCAAGCAGCGCCACCCCGATCAGGCAGAGCGTGAGCGACACCAGCGCATGGATCGCGGCACCCGTCGCCACCGCTGCTGGCAGGATCCCGATCGGAAAGACCACTTTTTTCACCAGGTTGGGCTGCCCGACCACGGCGTGCGGCGCGGTGGCCAGTGTGCGCGCGATCCAGTTGAAAAGGCTCAAACCGAGGAAGATGCCGAGCGCATAATCGAGCTTGGTTTCGCCCTCAACCACGCCGTAGGCACCGCCAAAGATGTAACCAAACACCACTGTATAAAGCCCCAGCATCAGTAAGGGGCCCAGCGCAATCCAGAGGATGCCCAGAATGCTCCCGCGAAACTGCACCTCGATGTCGCGCCGCGCAAACTGCCAGAAAATAGGCAAATTGCGCCGCATCCGCCCAAAAAAGCCAGGGGTCTGAAAAGATAGCTCCGTCGTATTCACAGGTGCAAAGCCAAAGGCTACCCAAGGCGAGGCGCGCTTGGCAAGCCGCTTCCGCATGATCGAGGTTGATACAGATCAATGCGGATCTTGAATCAGCAGAATTATTCAACGAGCGGAGCTGCCCAGAGCGCTGGCAAGGGACATCCCAATGCCCTCCCCCCATCAAATGTGCAAAAACCAAGTTTTGAAACTCGGCCTTTCTAATTGACTTTCAAGGCTCTGCAGGCAAGCATCTGCACTCTTGCTCCCGTAGTTCAATGGATAGAATGTCGGCCTCCGGAGCCGAAGATTTGGGTTCGAGTCCCAGCGGGAGTACAGTTCATCACCATATTTGTCCTTTGTCTGGTTATTTGTCCAATTCCTTGAAAAACCCTTAAAAAGCCTAAAAAACCCTTAAATGGGCTTAGATCAGGGACTTGCGGGGCGGATCGGGGCAGGAATCCGAGGCGGCGCTTGTCGCATAATTTGTCCAAGTTCCGGAGGCCGGAACGATAATTTGTCCCGGTTCCGTTTGGCTTAAATAGGGGGCTGGCGGGTGATTCGGCCTCCGGAGCCCCGGACAACTTATCAGACAAGGTGCGGGCGGAACTCGGAACCTGAAACGGGCGCTATTGGCAGCAGAGGTGTCATTTGCGAGGGGTCAGAGAGCGCGCCGAGGTTGCGGCGTTGCGGGGCGCATTTTCCTAACGGTGCATGTCGCAGCCCGGCGGCGGGCGCGCACTCGGTTTTCCGAGCGGATGCAAAAGCGTTGCACACCCCTTGCAAGACCTCTGCATCCAAGCGCCTGGCATGTCTAACGGTTGACCCCTTCGCTGTTCGATTATGTTCTAACACCCCGCGCGTGGTGGAACACTTCGCGCGCCCAAGCTGCCCCTCTGAAGCTTGAACAGCCCGCGCGTCGGAGTCGCCCTCCGGTGTGGAATTCCCGGAGCGCCCAAGCTGCCCTGCCAGTGTTGGAACACCCGAGCGCACCGAGGCCGCGCCCAGACAAGCGCACGCGAATGCCGGACTTTCAATCGGTTGGCTTTTTCTTGGCGGCTTTCTTGGGGCGTTCCGGTTGCGGCTTCTCATACCGCATTCCTTCCGTGCCCGCTTCCGAGGTTATCCCCAGACGCCGCAGCAGCTCCTCCATCTGGGGCATCTCGCCCTTGATGTCATGGCGGCTCAGGTGCGACCTCGCCACATCGGCCAGCTCGCACGCGAGCTTCTCGGCGGCTTCTTTTTTCGGCTCGAGCGAATGGATGCTATATAATAGAAGGAGCAGCGCATCAAAATGCGGCGTCACCTCATCGCGGCAGCGGTCGATCACCAACTTGAGCAGTTGGGCACTCATCGGCGCTTCGCTGCCCGGATTTTTGGAATACTGCGCCATGTCCCGCCGCAGACTGGCGATCAAATCCCGGCGCAGCTTGAAGGCCAGCAACGCGCGATTCTCTTCGTTGTTCTTAGCCAAAAAGTCGACCAGCTCCGCCACGTCCGACAAAATTGACTGCGCAGTGGGCGATTCATCCTGCCGCAGCTCCGGCAGATGCGCGTCGATCACCTTGGCAGCCTCCGCAGAGGAGCGCTCAAAATCAGCCTCGCTGGCGTGAAAGGTTGCCGCCTGTCCGAATAGCTCAGCTTCTTTCTCCATCGCCGCCGCATACTCACTGAACAGCCTGAAATCCTCAGGCTTGATGCTCTGGGTGTAATAGATGACATTCGTTTGGCCTTTGCCCGTGCCCAGCCAAATTGGCGAAATTCGTAGAGCTTCACATGCTCGCGCTCCTATTATAGCGGGCAGCTTGGCTCGCGCAATTTCATAGCTTTGCAGTCGAGACGAGTCGATCCCGATAATCTGCGCCAAGCGTGTGCGCTGAAAATCGCCCGCTTCTCTGGCTTGGCGGAGCCTTCGAGCTATGTCTTGTTCACTTTCGGATAAAGGATTTTTGCGCGGCACATGGTCTATTTTGCAAAAAAAGTAGCAGAATCGCCATTTTTTTCTTGAAGCAAACAAAAAGGATACTAGAACGGTTATAGCTGCCTTTTAAAAGGTGCTAATCACCGATTGAGAAATGCCTACCGAGAGCCAGAAAAAGACACTCAGAGATCAGATTCGCTACGCAGCGGCTCTGCGCGGCATATTTACTTTCAAAGATCTGTCCAAAGCTATCGGATATTGCCCTAACCGAGTGAGCAATATGATTTCCGGCATAAATGCGACCCGCCGTGCTCGGCTGCGGCTGCAAAACTACCTCGGAGTCCACCTCTGGGAAGACCTTCCCGCGCCTGATGCCGACTCCCAACCGCAAAAGGAGGAGGACTGACCAATGGCGCGCGATAAATACGTCATCGAGATCATGGCCATCGGCAAGCGTCTGCAGGCCATCGAGAAGGCGCAGCGCGACCTCCGCGACACGACCGAGGAGACCAAGCGCCTGAAGCGCGAGGGTTCCTCAATTGGGCGCATTTTCGCGGGAGCCTTCGGCGCGATCACCTTCGACCGCGTCCTGCAAGGGCTGAAGAATGTCGCCCGTGCCGCAGTCGAGACGCGGCTGGAGTTTGAGCGCATCAAGGCGCGCTTCCGTTTTGCCTTTGGCGATGAAAGCCAGCGGCAGATGCGCTTCATATCGGGACTGGCCGACCGCTATGGCCAGCGCGTGCGCGTGCTGGCGCAGGGCTACTCCAGCCTTTCCGCCGCCGCCCGTGGCACCAACCTTGAAGGCGAGCAAACCCAGAAGATTTTCGAGGGGATCACGGTTGCCTCATCGGCGCTCATGCTGCGCGGCGATCAGGTGACGGGCACGATCCGCGCGCTGGAGCAGATGATCTCGAAGGGCAACGTGCAGGCCGAGGAGCTGCGCGGCCAGCTCGGCGAGCGCCTGCCGGGCGCATTCCAGCTCGCCGCGCGCGCGATGGGTGTCACAACCCAGCAGCTCAACAAGATGCTGGAGCGGGGCGAAGTCGCCGCCGATGAACTTTTGCCCAAGCTGGCTGATGAGATGCTCAAGACTTTTGGGCAGTCTGCGGTCGACAACGCCGACGGCCTCGTCCAGAACGTCAACCGGCTCAACTCCTCGATTGACGACCTATACCGCACGCTCGGAAAAAGCGAGGCCGTCGACGAGTTGTTCGTCAATCTGCAAAAAGTGGTGGATCTCGCCGATCTGGTCGTCAACACGCAAAGCCTCGTCGCCAACAGCCAGAAAGCCCGCGCTGCCGAATTTTCGGCGATGGCGCAGGAGGGTCTGGCAGCGCTTGAGGCGCAGGGCAAAGCCAATACGATCACATCGCGGCGACTACGTGCCGCCGCCGAAAACGGAAAATTTCAGGGGGCGCTTTACCGCAACGCGCTCAAGCAGAGCGGGTTCAGCGCTGGGGAGATCGACGGGCGACTGGCGTCGGCTGACTTCTCCGCGCTCAGAGAGACACAGAGCAGCGGCGCGATAACCGCTCCGCGCACTGATGCGCCCGCTGCGCCGGTGATGACCCCGCTGGAGCGCTACACGGCGGAGGTCGAGCGCTTGCGCCAGGAGCTGGCGGCGGCGCAGCGCGAGTCTGCAAGGCTACTTTTCACTGACGAGGAGCGCGTGCGCGACACCCTGCGCATGACCGGCGAGCAGACCGCCCAGGTGCGC
>CAYQTM010000034.1:0-9466 GCA_964420355.1 uncultured Opitutales bacterium | reverse complement strand
GATGTGAAGGCTGCGCCGGTGCTGCTCTGCCAAGAGGCGCTGGCGGCGGGCGGGGATGCTGTGCGGGCGATTGTCGCCAACAGCGGCAACGCCAATGCCTGCACCGGCGAACGCGGGATGCGCGATGCACGCGAGATGGCCGAGCGGGTGGCCGCTAGCCTCGACTGCCAGCCGGGGCAGGTGCTGGTCGCCTCGACCGGGCGGATCGGGCGCGTGCTGCCCATGCAGCGGCTGCGTCCGGGGCTGGATCGCCTCGCTTCGGGGCTTGGCAGCAGCCCCGCCGACCTCACTCGCGCCGCCGATGCCATACTCACCTCGGACACCCGCAACAAGAGGGTAGGGGTCAAGCTGCGCACGCCGGACGGTCGCGAGATTAGATTATGCGGCATCGCGAAAGGTGCTGGCATGATCGAGCCGAACATGGCCACCATGCTCGCCTTTCTCTGCACCGACGCCGCCATCCCTGCCGCGACTCTGCGCGACTGGCTCCGCGAGGCGGTGGGCCAGAGCTTCAACCGCATCTCGGTCGATGGCGACATGAGCACTAACGACACCGTGCTCATCCTCGCCAACGGCGCTTCCGACATCGACCCCACCGCCGACCCCGCCCTCGCCGCCGCCTTCCGCGCCGCGCTCGTCGAGGCCTGCCGCCGCCTCGCCAAGATGATCGTCGGCGACGGCGAGCGCATATCCCACACCATCGAGCTGCGCATCAAAGGCGCGCCCACCGCCGAGGCCGCCGAAAAAGTCGCCCGCGCCATCGGCAACTCCCTCCTCGTCAAAAGCTCCTGGTATGGCAACGACCCCAACTGGGGGCGCCTGGTCGACGCCGCCGGCTACGCCCGCGTCGGGCTGGACTTCGCGCGCCTCGACCTCTTTTATGACGAGGTGCCCGCCGTCCGCGCCGGCCAGCCCATCGACGGAAATCTCGACCAGTGGAAGGCCATCGTCGCCCGCCACGACTTTACGATCACGCTCGACCTCCACCTCGGCTCCGCCGAAACCCACTTCTGGACTACCGACCTCACCGAAGGCTATGTCGCCTATAACAAATCCGAATAGCTCGCCCGCGCTCGACGCCATCGACCCGACCACCAAGACGCAGGTGCTCCTCGAAGCGGCCCCCTACATCCAGCGCTTCAAGGGATCGATCTTCGTGGTCAAATACGGCGGCAGCTTCATGGACGCGCCTGAACCCGAGCTGCGCGCCAGCGTCGCCACTGACATCGCCTTTCTCGCGGCGGTGGGCATCCACGTCGTCGTTGTCCACGGCGGCGGCAAGCGCATCACCCGCGCCCTGACCGAGGCCGGGGTCGAGTCGCGCTTCGAGCAGGGCCTGCGCGTCACCACCGCTCGAGCCATCGAGGTCGTCCGCAAAACCCTCAGCAGCGAGGTCAACCTCGACATCTGCACCATCCTGCAAAACCTCGGCGGACGCCCCCTCGGCATCCCCGGCGAGCGCATCTTCCGCTGCCGCAAGCGCGAGCTGAGCGTGCAGGGTCGACCCGTCGACCTTGGTTTTGTTGGTGACGTCAGCAGCGTCGAAACCCACAGCCTGCGCCGCGCCCTGTCCGAGGGCTACACGCCCATCGTCTCGCCGCTCGCCGCCGACGCCGAGGGGCAGCCCTATAACGTCAACGCCGACGAGGCCGCCGCTCACGCCGCCATCGCGCTGCGCGCCCGCCGTCTGGTCTTTATGAGCGACGTGCCGGGTCTCATGCGCGACCCCGCCGACCCCGCCTCGCTCATTTCCTCACTCAAGGTCAGCGAGGTCGACGCCCTCAAAGCCAACGGCACCATCGCCGCCGGCATGCTTCCCAAGGTCGACAGCGCCGTTCAGGCCATCGACACCGGCGTCCACCGCGTACACTTCATCGACGGGCGCCTGCCGCATTCCCTCCTCCTCGAAATTTTCACCGACAAGGGCATCGGCACCGAAATCGTCAGTCAGTAGCTGGAAAGGCAGAATTCAGAAGGCAGAATTCAAAATTGCTTCGCCATCTCCGCGAACGCTCCGTCAGAAGGCAGAAAATTTGATGGGCATGGCGCGCTTGCCGGTTCGGGGTTGAGTTTGGCTGTGCTCTGCGTCACTTTTGAGACGATGCTTTATCGCACACCCAAGTGGCTCGCGCTCTGGATACTCCTCGCTCTGCTGGCGGCGGCTCCATTGCGGGCGATTGTCTGGCCAACCCCCAACGCGGCTTTTGCCGAGGGCAAGCCGATCACGGCCTTTGTGCAGCCCACCGTTTCGGGCGAGCCGGAGAGTGCGCTCTATGGTTGCGTGCGCAATGATGGCACGCGCTTTCACGAGGGGCTGGATCTGAAGGCGATCTACCGCGACAAGAAAGGCCGGGCGACCGATGAGATTTACGCGATCATGCCGGGGATCGTGCGCTATGTGAATGACCAGCGCGGGCAGAGTTCTTACGGGCTGTATGTGGTGGTTGAGCACACCCATTTGGAGCCGTCGGTGCTGACGCTCTACGCCCACCTGCGCGAGATCGCGCCGGGGATCGAGGCGGAAATGCAGGTGGCGGAGGGCGCAGTGCTGGGCACCATGGGGCAGACCGCCACCGGCTATACCATCCCCAGTGAGCGCGCTCACTTGCACTTCGAGATCGCGCTGCGCCTGAGCAACGACTTCCAGAGCTGGTATGCGGCGCAGGATTACGAACACGCCAATCGCCACGGCATCTGGAACGGGATGAACCTGCTGGGAATGGATCCCCTGGCATTTTATGAGGGCTTGCGTCTGGGAGAATACGGCTCGACTACTGATTTTGTGCAGGGGCGGCCAACGGCTTTTACGCTGCGTTACTTCACGGATCGCACGCCCGATTTTGTCCACCGCTACCCCTCGATGCTGACCGTGCCCTTGCGCTCCAGCCGCATCGCTGCCTGGGACATCGGCTTCGACCGCTACGGCGTCCCCACCGCTTTCACGCCGCGCTACCTCGGCGACACCGGCCAGGGCACGCGAGGCGAAATTCGCGTCATCGAATACGACGCCGAGGCGCTTGCTGAGACCGCGTCCTGCCTGCGGCTTCTGGAAATCGAGACCGGCCTCGACCCCACCCCAGGGGAACGGCTGCAAATCCGCCTCGAAATCCTCTTCCGCGAGACAGTCCGTGCTCCATAGAGAATAAGGTTTACAGTCAGGGCGCGGGAGTGCGCATTGAAAAATGCGGGGTGAAAGCCTCAGCACTTATGGAATTGCCTTTCGGGGAGAATGCTGCCAGTATTGGCACACGATTGAGAACGACGCGTTGCACTCACGCAGTATCGTCGACTTTTCCCTTACTGGCAGATGCATGAAGAAAGTCGTTATTGTTGAAGATCAAACCGCAGTCTGCGAGATGATCGCGCAGATTGTGAAGTCCGATCCCTCCTTCGAGGTGGTGGCGCAGACGGGTGACGGGCAAAAGGCCTATCAGCTCTGCATGGACTTGCGCCCGGATTTCGTGATTTTGGACGTCATGCTGCCGGGGCTGAACGGTGCGGAGGTGCTGCGACGCTTCTCCAAGCATTTGAAGAGCACGCGGGTGCTGGTGTTTTCCGGCTATCAAAATCCCTCGCTGGTGCGCGAGATGTTGCAGGCGGGCGCACACGGGTTTGTCGAGAAGTCGGCACCGCTCTCGGAGCTGAAGAAGGGTCTGGAGATCGTGGCCAATGGCGGCAGCTACTTTGGGCCAGAAGTAGCGCGACTGCTGCGCGAGGCGGTGGTCAACCCCGCCAGCTCGACCCGTCCGGGGCTGAAGATTTTGACGGCGCGCGAGCGCGAGATTTTGCAGCTCATCGCTGAGAGCAACAGCACCAAAGAGGTGGCCAACAAGCTCAATATCAGCGTGAAAACTGCGGAGAACCACCGCACCAACCTGATGAAAAAGCTGAACCTGCACGACGTCGCCGGGCTGACCCGCTACGCCATCCAAAACGGCCTCATCGAGAGCGGAGTGCAGGCCGAGTAGACCCGGCGCATCCCGCCGGGTGATCGGATTTTGGCGGCTGCCGGTTTTGTGCTTGCGGCCTCATCGCTTGGGGGTATTGCTTTAGCCTTTCCTTTTCCCTGCGACGCGCCACCTGGTTCGGTCGTCGACTTCACCCTGCACAGGACTTGCCGAGTCTTTTACTTGTGAACTCTTCCTCCATGTCCGTCGATCTCCAAGCGCACTTTGACTGGGTGGCTCAGCGCGATGCGCGGGCGCGGCGGGTGCAGTCGGGCTTTCATCGGCAGATTCAGGGCATTTTGCGCCACCGCATCCCGGCGGGCTGTTCCGTGCTGGAGGTGGGCTGCGCGCGGGGTGATGTGCTGGCCGATCTGCGGCCGTCACGCGGGGTCGGGGGGGATCTCAGCCCCGTTATGTTGGAGCAGGCGCGCGCCCTGCACCCCGAGCCGCATCTGGAGTTTCGGCACGCCGACATCCAGCGCACGCCCATCGAGGGCACTTTCGACTACATCGTGGCCGACTTCCTGACCGGCTACCTAAGCGACATTCAGGCGGCTTTTGAAAACCTGCGCAACAACGCCCACCCGCGCACCCGCCTCGTCCTCACCTCGCTGAAAACCGCCTGGAAGCCTACGCTCAGCTTCGCCCAGCGCATGCGCATGGCCGCCAAGCAGCCGCAGAGTAACTGGCTGACCGCCGAGGATCAGGTCAATCTGCTGGAGCTGAGTGGCTGGGAGCTGGTACACAGCAGCAGCGAAATCCTCTTCCCCTTTCATGTGCCGGGGCTGACCGCGCTCTTCAACCGCTTTTGCGCGCGGATGCCAGTGGTGCAATGGCTCGCCTCGGCCTGGGTGATTGTGGCGCGCCCCAAGGCCGCACCGCGCCTGAGCGAGCCGCTCAGTTGCTCGGTTGTCGTGCCCGCCCGCAACGAGGCCGGCAACATCAAGGCAGCGCTCGACCGCGTGCCCAACATGGGGCGCGGAACCGAGCTGATCTTCGTCGAGGGCAACAGCGCCGACGACACCTGGGAGACCATCCAGCGCGAGGTGGCCGCCTACGCGGGGTCGCTCAAGGTGCGGGCGCTGCGCCAGCCCGGTAAGGGCAAGTGGGACGCCGTGCGCGCGGGTTTTGCCGAGGCCAGCGGCGAGATTCTGGTCATTCAGGACGGCGACCTCACCGCGCCGCCCGAAGATTTGCCCAAGTTTTACAACGCCATCGTGCGCGGCGATGCCGAGTTTGCCAACGGCTGCCGCCTCATTTATCCGATGGAAAGCGGTGCCATGCGCCTGCTCAATTTAATTGGCAACAAATTCTTCGCCGTCGCCCTGACTTTTGTCCTCCGCCAGCCCGTCAAGGACAGCCTCTGCGGCACCAAAATGCTCCTGCGCAAGGACTACGAGCGCCTGCTCGTGCGCATCAGCGAGTTTGGCGACTTCGATCCTTTCGGCGACTTCAACCTGCTCTTTGGCTCGGCGCTGCTCGGCCTGCGCATCCGCGACGTGCCCATCCGCTACCGCGAGCGCACCTACGGCACGACCAACATCTCGCGCTTCAAGCACGGCTGGATCCTCATGAAAATGGCCTGGTTCGGCCTCTGGCACCTCCGCTGCTTCCCCATCCGCATCTCAAAAAAGCCCAAGCCCGACCTCAGCGGGTCGAACGACTCGACCGAGTAATCAGCCGGACGTGGCGTCCGCTCGCTCTGGGCGCGGGCTGCCGAGCCGCCAGACCAGATACAGCGCCGCGATAAAGGAAGCGGTGCCGATGATCTCGTTCATCACGAAATAGTTGGCGTCGCCGACGATGGGCGCGAGCAGCACGATGATAAAAATGCGCAGCATGTTGAAGGCAAACCCGATAAAAAGGCAGCCGAGGAAGAGGAGCGCGGTGTCGAGCCAGCCGTTGCGATGGTAGATGCCGAGGAGGATGGCGAGCAACCCGGCGCTGCTCATCAGACCAAAACCATTGCACTCGGGCGCGACCTCGAAGGGCTTGCCGCCGACCACCAGCAGAAGGCGCGGGTTGGTCTGCGGATCGACCACGCCCAGCTCGGTGACAAACCCGATACGGCTGAAGATGGCCTGCGCGTAGTCCCCAGCGAGCAGGCGCAGCGTCCAGTCGCTGATCGGCAGAATGAGCACCGCCAGCAGATAAGCGCCCAGCGCAGCGGCCAGCGCGGCGGCCATCCGGCTCGCGCTTTCGCCAAAGATAAAAACGATCAGCGAATAGAGCAGCACCGCCAGCGCCAGCAAGGCCAACAGCCCGAGATTCAGAAAGCCCGCTGCCGCGAGCAGCCCCAGCCCCGCCATCAGGCTCGCCGTAGCCGAGCCGCTCAGTTGCAGCACCGGACGCCAGCGCCCGCGCCGCTCAATCGCCAGCATCACCGCGCCAAACACGAGCACCAGCAGCGCGTGGTGGCTCTGCTCTTGATGAAACACCATGCGCCCGAGCCAGATCAAGAGCGGCAGCACCCCGACCAGCGCCAGCCCATAAATCAGCAGCCCCAACCAGCGATCCCCGCCCGCAGCGGGCTGGGTTTCGGTCTCAGGCGTGGATTCGGCAGGCGGCTTCACGGCAGATGCGACCCCAATCCGGCGCGATAGTTCCGCTAGGCGCTGGCCTTGGCCTCGAATTTGGGCAGGAGGTAGTCAGCAGAGCTTTGCAGCGAGGCGAGCTGCGGGTAATCCTCTTCGGGCACTTCGATGCCGTGCTGCTTGCGCAGCTCCATCACAATGTCGAGGAAGTCCATCGAGTCCAGATCGAGCTGGTCGCGCAGGCGCACCTCAGGCTTCACGTCGCTGAGATCTTCGTCAGGCGCGATTTCCTCGATGATGTTTAAAACGATTTGCTGAACCTCTTCTTTGGTCATGGTGGATGGAAACGGGGCAGCGGGGGATCAATCGCGGAAGCGGCGCACGATGAGCGCGGAATTGATCCCGAGCATGCCGAAGGAGTTATTCAATAGGGTGTCGACCCGCTCGATGGGGCGAGGACGTTCAATGACAAGATTGGGCAGATTGCAGGCTGGGTCAAGCTCATCCACGTTGATCGTGGGGTGAACGAGGCCGTCCGTGAAGCTGGGCAGGTTCCCGGCCAGCTCCAGCGCACCGGCGGCTCCCATCGCGTGCCCGATAAAGCTCTTGGTGTTGTTGATGTAGGTCTGCGGGCAGTGCTCGAAGACGCTGCCCACCGCCTCGCACTCCTGCACGTCGCCCTGCGGGGTCGAGGTCGCGTGGGTGCTGACGATGTCGATCTCGGACGGCTCGATGCCGGCGTTGGCGCAGGCCGCCCGCATGCACTCGGCCTGGCGCTCGGCGCAGGGCAGCACGTAGTCGAGCGCATCGCTGTTCATGTGGTAGCCGATGATCTCGGCGATGATGCGCGCGCCGCGACGCTGGGCGTCTTCGAGGCGCTCCAGCACATAAATCGCACCGCCTTCGCTTACCACGATCCCGTTGCGCCCGGCGTCGAAGGGGCGGCTCGCCCGCGTCACATCGGCGTGATGCCCGAGCGCGCCCTGACTCTTGAACCCGGCAAAAATCCCAAACGTATGAATACTCTCCGACACGCCGCCCGCCAGCGCCATATCCACCTCGCCCAGCCGCAGCATTTGCACCGCCTGCACCAGCCCGGCATTGCCCGCCGCGCAGGCCGCGCCAATCGCGTAGTGCGGCCCGGTGATCTTCATGTTGATCGTGATCTCGCCCGCTGGATTGTTAGCCACCGTGCGCGGATTGTGGTGGTGCGTCCAGTAGCGCGTGTCGTAATCGAACTGCGAAATATTGTGAATTTCGTTCTCCGTCTCGACGTTCCCGTGCTCGGTCGTGCCGACATAGACCCCGATCCGCTGCGGCGCATAAGAGGTCTCCGGCCAGGTGAAGCCCGCATCGGCAACCGCCTCACGAGCGCAGTAAATCGCCACGCTACCCGCGCGTGTGCCCACCCGCAACTCCTTGCGCTTCTGATACTTAGTTGCATCGAAGTGGCACACCCCGGCGGGCACCTTGCCCATGTAGCGCATCTCGATCTCCTCGATCCCCGAGCGCCCCGTCAAAAGGCTCTCCCGAAACTCCTTGAGGGTATCGCCATTAGGCGAGGTCAGGCCAATGCCAGTAATAACTACGCGCGCTAAATCCATTTTCAAGCCCTCCAACAAGCCCCAAAACCATAGTGCCTGTCAACCTCATTTCGTTCCCAAGAAATGCGACGAGTCGACTCATCAATATCGTTCTTCCAGGATTTTTGTTAGGGGCGAGCGGCCTCTGGCACCAATTTAACTTACCGATCAGTAGGATAGGACTCTGCGGGGCGCAACCCGAGCGGCTCCTCGGGGCGCATGAACAGTGATGCCGAGGGCAGAGCAGCTTCCAAGGCACTTTCTACCCAACGCCTGTATGCTTCAAAGCGATAAATCCACCCAGCTGCCACGATGTTCATAGTTACACCTGTTATGGCCGCTTTTCACACAAATTCGTGGAGAGCCAGATAAATGGACGCCCACTCGCAAGAGGGACAGAATCCGGCTTATCGCTTTCTAACAACCGGTCTTCTATGCTTCATACAGCGATAAAAGGCGTCCATTTCTGGTCGGACTGAGCGGAGGCGACCACGGACTCGATGAAGGCCATGCCTTCGAGGCCGTCGTGGACGGTCGGGTAGTCGTAGCCATTGGGGTCGGGTGTGCCGTCGATGCTGTCGCGGATGGCGCGGGCGGCCTCGGTGTAGATGTTGGCAAAGGCCTCAATAAAAGCTTCGGGGTGCCCGAAGGGGATGCGCGTGAACTTTTGCGCCGCGGCCGACAGATAGTCATTGCCGCGACGGTAGATCTGGCGCGGTTGATCGGGGTGCTTGACCAGTAGCTCGTTGGGCTCCTCCTGGTGCCATTCGAGGCTGGCCTTCTTCCCGTAAACCCTGATATTCAGCCCGTTCTCTTCGCCCGCTGAAATCTGGGAGGCGTAGAGAATGCCCTTGGCGCCGCCCTTGTAGCGCACCAGACAGTTGCCGTCGTCCTCGAGCTGGCGTCCGGGCACAAAGGTGGTGAACTCCGCGCAGAGCGCCTCGCTCTCCAGTCCCGTGATGTAGCGCGCGAGGTTTTCGGCGTGGGTGCCGATGTCACCCATGCAGCAGCTCTTGCCGGCGCGGGCGGGGTCGGTGCGCCAGACGGCCTGCTTCTGATCCTCCTGCTCGATCGCGCTCAGCAGCCAGCCTTGCGGGTATTCGACCACGATTTTCAGAATCTCGCCCAGCTCGCCCTGCCGCACCATCTCGCGCGCCTGTTTGACCATCGGGTAACCAGTGTAGTTGTGGGTCAGCGCAAAGACCTTGCCGCTCTTTTGCACGATGTCGCGCAGTTGCCGCGCCTCGTCGAGCGTGAAGGTCATCGGCTTGTCGCAGACGATGTGGAAACCGGCCTCCAGAAAAACCTTGGCTGCCGGAAAGTGCATAAAGTTGGGCGTCACAATCGAGATGAAGTCGATCCGCTCGCCCCCGGGCAGCCTGCGCTCCGCCTCCCCCATCTC
>CAYQTM010000033.1:5152-9471 GCA_964420355.1 uncultured Opitutales bacterium | reverse complement strand
GAGCGCCTGCGCGCTTTTGAGCACCGGATGACCACCCTCGAAATCACGCTCTGGGATCAGACGGGGCGCAACGGCCTGCGTTCGGATATCCTCGAACTCAAGCGCAAGATGGACATGCTCCTGCGCTTTTTCTGGGTGGCGACGGCCATTCCGCCGCTGGTGGTGGGCGTGCTCGCCGTGCTCAAGTTCATTGGAAAAAGGCGGTGTCCCAAAGCTTGTTGAAATTTGATAGAGGTGGTTTCCTTCCTCCTTGTGCTTATGGGAGGGAGGATTTAACCAAAAGAAAGGAAACCAACCTCAGATGAAAACTATGACAAGCTCCGTTTTGAAGCAAGAAGAAGTGCCGGAGACGGCAAACGAGTTACGAGAGCAGGTTGCTTTTTTTAGACTACGGGCGCATAGAAAAAAGCCGCGCATGCAAGTTGCATACGCTCAAGGCCGCCGAGAAACTTGCAGGGGGCAAAGACGCATAGAAAAAAGCCGCGCATGCAAGTTGCATACGCGGCTGAATTTTGCAGTAGAATGGGTTTTGCTATCCGCTCTGCGATACCCCTTCGAGGGCGCGTGCTTCGGGGGCTCGTTCGGATACGCGGGTAGCGAGGTCGCCGAGGGAGACCACACCGGTCATCATTTTGTCACGGTCGAGGATGATGAGGCGGCGAACCTGCTGTTTTTCCATCGTCTCGACGGCATCTTCAAGTTCCTGATCTTCAAAGCAGTAGAAGACCTCTCCAGACATGACTTCGGAAACGGAGGTTGTTTGCGGGTTTTTGCCTTCAGCGACCGCGCGCACCGTGATGTCGCGGTCGGTCAGCATGCCTTGGAGTTTGTTTCCATCGCCGATGGGAATGAGTCCGATATCGAGCTCGCGCATTTTTTGAGCGGCTTCGTGAAGTTTGGTGTCCGGCTTCAAGTAAAGCGGGTTTGGGGTCATGATCTCTTTAATTTGCATAAGGTTTATTCAAGTTGCAGCCCTCATGCCAATTGCTGATAATCAGTCCGATTCCTTTTCTGGAACGGTCGCGCGGCGGATATGACGGTTTGCGGCGACGCCGAAGCATAAAGTGGAATGTTACCTGCGGCAATGAGTGCCATTGCAAACCTCAAAAGGAGTCTATCATTATGAATGGTGCTATTTATGAAAACCGAATAGACGGCGCTCATGCGCTGTTGAAAGATCTGCGAAAATACGGCGGCGAAGACGCGATAGTGGTGGGGCTTCCGCGCGGTGGCGTCGTGGTGGGCGCGATAATCGCTGAAGCTCTGGATCTGCCGCTGGATGTGATCGTTGCGCGGAAGATCGGAGCGCCGAGCCAGCCTGAGCTGGCGATTGGGGCAGTTGCGCCGAATGGAGTGCGGTTCATCGAGCCTGAGGCTGTCCGCGCCTTGGGTCTGAAGCCGGAAGTGGTCGATGAAATCACCGAATCGGCGCGTCAGGAAGCTCAGCGCCGGATGGAATATTACTCTGGCGGGCGTTCGATGCCCGATCTCAAGGGCAAGACGGTGATCATTGCCGATGACGGGCTGGCCACCGGTGCCACTGCCCGGGCGGCCGCTCTGGCGGCTCAAGCCGAGCAGCCGAGCAAGATCGTGATCGCTGTGCCAGTAGGAGCGAGCGATACGGTGCGGGCTCTGGCCGAGATCGCCGACGAAGTTATCTGCCCGGCTCAGCCCCAGCCGTTTCATGCGGTTGGCCTCTGGTATCGCAATTTCGATCAAACTACGGATCAGGAAGTCATGGATCTGCTCTCGAAAGCGCCTTCAATTCACTAACCAACATCATCAGTCCCTTCAATAAAATGAAAAACAATCCAGCACCGTCCGAAGTTTTCCAGTCCGAGGTAACGATCCCGCTCAACGATGGCAGCGATGCCAGAGTCAGCGCCTTCCTCAATGTGCCCGCTGATGCGCGATCGATCGTCGCCTTTGCACATGGCAGTGGCAGCAGCCGCCATAGCAGCCGGAATCAGTTTGTCGCGCGCATGCTCAACGAGGGCGGCTTTGCTACACTGCTCCTCGACCTGCTGACCCCGGAGGAAGAGCGGGTGGATATCCAGACGCGTGAGCATCGCTTCAACATCGCGCTGTTGGCAGATCGCATGACGCAGGCGGTGGACTGGCTCAAGAGTTCGAGTGAGGTCGGCGATTACAGCGTTGGCACCTTTGGCGCGAGCACCGGCGCGGCAGCGGCTCTGATCGCGGCGACCCAGCGGCCAGCGGATGTCAAGGCGGTCGTCTCGCGCGGCGGTCGACCCGATCTGGCGGGGCTGATGCTGGCCAAGGTGCAGGCACCTACGTTGCTTATCGTCGGCAGCGAAGATCGAGAAGTGATTGCGCTGAATGAGGAGGCACAGAGCCAGCTCGAATGTCGCAATGAGCTGCGGTTGATTCCAAGTGCGACGCATCTCTTTTCTGAGCCCGGAACCTTGGAGGCCGCCGCCGAAGCCGCCCGCGACTGGTTTGCGGAGTATCTGTAAGGCGCAGGCAGCCATTCTCAGCACAACTCAAATCCTCTTTATATGAGCAGCAAAAGCCCTTTTGAATCGATCATCCACCAGCATGCGGAAGCTTTTGACGACCTCGATTCCGCAGACTTATCCCCACTTCTGGAGCGCACGAAAAATGCGCGTGTGGTGCTGATTGGCGAAGCCAGCCACGGCACCCATGAGTTTTACTGCATGCGGCAGCGCATCACGCAGGCGCTGATCGAAACGCATGGATTCAATCTCGTCACAGCAGAGGCCGACTGGCCGGACTCGGAGCGGGTGGACGATTATGTGCGGCTTCGAGACGGTAAAAAGGAGCGTCCCCGTGAGATTTTTTCCCGCTTCCCCACCTGGATGTGGCGCAATGCCGAGGTGCTTGATTTTGTCGAATGGCTGAGGGGCAAAAACCGGCAAATCGAGGATCCCCGAGCGCGGGTGAGCTTCCACGGCCTCGATGTTTACAGCATGTACAGCTCGATCCACGAAGTGCTGGAGCACTTGGAGCGGATGAACGATCCCGAGATGCTCAGGCTGGCTTACCGGCGTTATAGCGATCTGCTGGCCTTCGAGCCCGAGCCGCAGGATTATGGCATGGCCGTTGTTTCAAAGCGCCATGAGAGCTGTGCCGAGGACGCCATGGCCATGCTCAAAGATTTGCTGCACCAGAGGCTGGCTGCGATGGCGGATAAGCGCGAAAAGCTGTTCGATGCCGAGCAGAATGCGCGGGTGGTGGCCAATGCCGAGCAGTATTATCGCCTGATGTATCATGGCGGACGCCATAGCTGGAATCTGCGGGATTCGCATATGTTCGAGACGTTGCAGCAGCTTATGCGAGTGCGCGGTGATGGTGCCAAGGCGGTCGTCTGGGCGCACAACTCGCATGTGGGCGATGCGGAAGCGACGGAAATGGGGGCGCGAGGGGAGCACAACATCGGACAGCTCTGTCGCGAACACTTTGGCGAGGCGGCTTATATCATCGGCTTTGGCACGCACAAGGGCACGGTCGCTGCCGCCGACAACTGGGGCGAAGCGGTGCAGATCAAAGAGGTGCGCCCCTCGATGAAAGGCAGCTACGAAAACCTCTGCCACTCCAGCGGCCTGAAGAATTTTATTTTGCCCTTGCGCGGCGAGCAGTCGGTGGGGCTTCCACAAGGCTGGGATCAAGCCTTGGAGGAGCGGGCGATTGGGGTCATTTATCGTCCCGACACCGAGCGCATGAGCCACTACTTCAAGGCGGTTTTGCCAGTGCAATTCGATGAATACATATGGTTCGATGAGTCGCGAGCGGTCACGCCGTTCGAGGGTGGGCATGCGCCCGAGCTGCCCGCCCGGCACCCCTTTCTGCTGGGCGATTGACGCCGTCAAGCGTTAGGGTAACGCATTTGCTGGATAATTGGCATTAAAATGGCGTCAGGATGGGGGTGCGTAGAAGGGATTGCGTTGTCGGGTTGTTTTTTTGGGCAGGTTTATGGGCTTTGGCTGTTCTGATGCTGGGCAGTGGTTGTCGGCATCAGTCGTATGGCGATGCGGCGGCGGTTGAGGCGACTCTGCCGATGCCGGAGAGTCTGGGCGAGATTCCCGGCGAGGGTGTTGGGGCGGATGACTGGGCGCGGGCGGTCGATGCGCCTGAGCTGGAAGCCTTGATCGAGCAGGCCTATGCAGGGAATTTCCGCTGGCAGGCGGCCTTTGCGCGGATTGAGCGGGCGCAGGCTCAGGCGCGGCAGGCGGCGGCTCGGGGAATGCCGGGCATCTCGGCCAATGCCTCGGCGGCGCGGTCACGGCAGAAGGTGCCGTCGAGTCTGGAACAGATTCTTCCGAGCCGACCGGGTGCGC
>CAYQTM010000033.1:0-5142 GCA_964420355.1 uncultured Opitutales bacterium | reverse complement strand
CGTACGGGCAGCAGCGTCACCACCTGTACGCAAAATCGCTTCGAGCTCGGCGTGGCGGCCGCCTAGGAGGTCGATTTGTGGATGCGGCGGGCGAATCTGGAGCAATCGGCTCGCTTGAAGGCAGATGCGGCGGCAGCGGAGGCGCAGGCGCTGGCCGTAAGTCTGAATGCCGGGATTGCTCAGAGCTATTTCGAGAGCTTGCTGACACGCGAGCGGCTGGAAGTGCTGGAGGCTCAGCACGAGACGGCAGAGGAGCAACTGGAGCTTATCAAGCGGCGGTTTGGGCAAGGGCAGTCGGGTGCGCTTGACCTCTCGCGTCAGCAACAGCGGGTGGAGTCCTTTGATGCGCAGATCGCCGCCGCGCGCGAGCGACTGGAATCCAGCCAGCAGCGTCTGGCGGTTTTGCTGGGCGAGGCGCCGCAGGATTTTCAGCCCTCGCTGCCGCCGCGCCTGCCGGAGCCGCCGCCCTTCCCCGAGCCCGGCCTGCCGGCGCACTTTCTTGTCGCGCGTCCGGATTTGCAGGCGGCTCTGCTGCGACTGCGCGCCGCCGATGCCAACGCCGCCGCCCGAGCCGCCGAGCGTCTGCCGCAAATCCGCTTGAACGCCCGCGTCTTTACGAGCGCCAATGCCATCGAGAACCTCTTCGACACGCTCCTGTGGTCAATCTCGGGCGAAGCCAGCCAGACCCTCTTCGATGCCGGAGCGACCGAGGCGAAGGTCGACGCCGCCGAAGCCCGAGCCCGTGCTGCGCTGGCCGAGCTTGGGCAAGCCTGGCTGGAGGCACTGCGGGACGTGGCCGCTGCGCTGACGCAGGCCGAGAGCACGCGCCTGCAACTGGCCAGCCTCGAACGGCAGTTGTCGCTGGCCGAAGATAGCCTCGACCTCGCCCAGCGGCGATACGCAAGCGGCCAGGCGGGCTACCTGCGCGTGCTGGATGCGACGCAGGCACGCGATGATGTGCAACTGCGTCTGCTGGATATTCGGCTGGCCAATCTGCTCGTTCGGGTGCAGCTGTTGCGCGCCTTGGGCGGCACTTGGGTTGAAAGTGAGCCACCTGCGCCTATGTTGTCGCAGCGCGAAGCTGAGGACGCCTCGCCATGAGTCAGAAGAAGCAAAAGTTTTTGAAGATCGGCTTACCCATCGTTGTGTTGCTGCTGGCGGCGGGTGCGGTGGCCTATTTTATCCTGACCAAGGATCCGCCCGAGCAGTCGCCGCGTGCGTTTGAGGGTGTGCTGGTCGAGACAGAGGCGCTCGAGCGCAGCGAGCATGAACTGAATGTTCATGTTCAGGGCGTGGTGATGCCTGCGCGACAGGTGCAGTTGCGCCCGGAAGTGCAGGGCAAGCTGGTCGAGGTGAACCCCGCGCTCGAACCCGGCGGTTTGTTGCAGGAAGGCGAGTTTCTCGCGCGGATCGACCCTCGGCCCTACGAACAGGCGCTCGACCGGGCGCAGGCCGCGCTTGCAGAGGCCGAGGCCAATCTTGCCTTGGCAAAGGGGCGCAACGAGGTGGCCGAAGCCGATTGGGCGTATTTTCAGGAGAACACTGAGGAGCGACCCGATACGATCAACCGCAGTCTGGCGCTGCGCGAGCCGCAACTGGACATTGCGGAAGCGCGAGTGGCTTCGGCTCGGGCGCAGGTCGACAGCGCGCGGTTGAATCTCGAATATACGACGATCCGAGTGCCCTTTGACAGCGTGGTGTTGCAGGAACAGATCGACGCGGGGCAATACGTCAGTCCGCAGAGTCCGATGGCGACGCTGGTGGGCAGCGATGCCTTCTGGTTGCGCGCGGCGGTGCCCGCAAATCGGTTGAAGCACCTGAAAATACCGGGCTACAACGCCGAAGTGGGCGGGGGATCGGCAGCGGCCATCCGGCGCGATTATCAGGATAGCACAACCGAACGCAGCGGCGAGGTGCTGCGCCTTTATAGCGACCTCGAGCCGAGGGGACGGATGGCGCGTCTGCTTATTCGCATCGACGACCCGCTGGGTCTCGGCGGCGATGCGGACAAGCCGATGCCGCTTTTGCTGAACAGCTATGTCCGCGCCGAAATTTCGAGCGAGGCGAGCGGCAACTATGTGGCGGTGCCGCGCGAGGCGGTGCATGGAGGGGACGAGGTCTATCTCTACGAAGACGGCAAGCTGGCGATCCGCACACTTGATGTCGCCTGGGGTCTTCCTGAAAAGGTGCTGGTCGAAGACGGACTGGAGCCGGGCGAGCGGATTATTATGACCAATCTGTCCTCGCCGGTCGAAGGCATGAAGCTGCGCCGAGTCGAGCCATCCGAAAACACCTCCAAGCAAGAGACCTCCGAGGATGGCTGATCCCAAGCACAGCGAACCGGACAAGGCCTCGCAGCGCAGCGGCCCCATTGACTGGTTTTGCCGCCACCCGGTCGCGGCAAACCTGCTGATGGTGATCTTCATCGTCGGCGGGCTGGTCAATGCCTTCCAAATCAAACAGGAAGTTTTTCCCAACGTTACTCCCGACATCATCACTGTCGCCGTGCCCTATCCGGGCGCCGGCCCGGAAGAAGTGGAAGAGGGGGTGGTCATCCCCATCGAGAGCGCGGTGCGTGGCATCGACGGGGTGAAGCAGGTGCGCTCCAGCTCGGGCGAAGGTCGCGGCACGGTGCTGGTCGAGCTGCTCAGCGGGACAGATCGGCAGTCGGCGCTCAACGACGTGAAGAATGAGATCGACCGCATCACCTCCTTCCCGGAAGAAGCCGAGGAGCCGATCATTTCCCTGCCGGACAATCAGGTTCACGTTATCTCGTTGATGGTTTACGGGGAGCTGAGCCGCCGCACGCTTTATCAAATCTCCGAAGATCTGCGCCGGGACTTGCTCAACGAGGCGCAGGTGACGCAGGTCGATATCCGTGGCCTGCCAGCGCCGGAGATCAGTATCGAAATCCCGCAAGAAAACCTGCGCCGCTTTGGCCTGACCCTCCCCGAGCTGGCTCGCCGGATTGACGCCGCCTCACTGGAGCTGCCCAGCGGCAGCATCGAGACCCGTGGCGGCGAGCTGCGGCTCCGCGTCACTGAGGAACGCGAGTTTGGCAGCGAGTTTGCGCAGGCTGCGGTGTTCAAGCTGCCCGATGGCTCGCAGGCCACGCTCGCGGATCTGGGCGCGGTGATCGACACCTTTCGCGACACCGACGAGCGCGCGTATTTCGAGGGCTTGCCAGCCGCTCAGCTCCAGATTTACCGCGTGGCGGATCAGACCCCGGTGGGCGTGGCGCAGGCGGTTCAAAACTTCGTCGAGCAAAAGCGCGCCGAGCTGCCCGAGAGCGTGAAACTGGCCACTTGGAACGACCGCAGCCAGCTCTACGAAAACCGGGTCGGGCTGCTGATCGAAAACGCAGCCATCGGCGTGGTGCTGGTGCTGGCGATCCTCGGCATCTTCCTGCGCCCGCAGCTTGCCTTCTGGGTCACGCTCGGCATCCCCATCTCCTTTCTGGGTGCCTTTCTCCTGCTGCCGAGCCTCGATGCCTCGATCAACATGATTTCCCTCTTTGCTTTTCTGCTGGTGCTGGGCATCGTGGTCGACGATGCCATCGTCATCGGGGAAGCGATCCACCGGCGGCAGATGCAGGGGGAGGAAGGCGTGGCGGGCGCGGTTTCGGGCACCCGCGAGCTGGCGGTTCCAGTGATATTCGCGGTCACGACCACCATCATCGCGTTCACGCCCCTGCTCTTTGTGCCCGGCGTCACGGGTCAGTTCTTCGAGACGATCCCCAAGATCGTGCTGCCGATTCTGGTCATATCGCTGGTGGAATCGCTGCTCATTCTTCCGGCTCACCTTTCCCACCAAGGGCAAGCCAAGGAAGAGCAGCAGGGCTGGCTGAGCAAGCTGACCGGCCTGCAGCGACGCTTTTCTGATGGCTTCGACAACTGGGTCGACAAGTGGGTGCCGGGCACAGTCGACAAGGTCTTGCAATTTCGCTACCTGACCATCGCCTGCGCGGTGTTTCTTCTGGCCGTGGCGGCGGGCTATGTGCTCGGCGGGCGGATTGATTTCACTTTCCTTCCCAAGATCGAGGGCGACCAGATATCGGCCACCGTCGAGATGACTTTCGGTACTTCAGAAGAGCGCACCCAGCAGGTGATGGAGCGACTGGTCGAAGCGGCTGAAGAGGTGATCGAAGACAGCGGCGGCGCGGCGATCAGCGAGGGCATCTTTTCCTATCTCGGAAAGACCGGCGTGTCGGGCGGGGTCGATCCGGCCAACTTTGGCGACACTCAGGCAGGCAGTCATCTCGCCACCGTATCGATCTTTCTGGCTCCGCCCAGCCAGCGCGACATCGGTTCGCAGACCTTCACCCAGCAGTGGCGTGAAGCGGTCGGCTCGATTGCGGGCGTCGAGCGGCTCAATTTCTCCTTTGAAGCCGGGCCGCCCACCGGTGCCGCCGTCTCACTTCAGATCGCGCATGAAGACCGCGACAAGCTTCGGCAGGCTGCACGACGTCTGGCCGACCGTCTGGGCGAATATGCCGGGGTGTTCGATATCGACGATGGCTTCACTCAGGGCAAGGAGCAAATCGACTTTACCCTGCGCCCCAGCGCCCGCGCGCTCGGCCTGACCGAGACCGATCTCGCGCTCCAGTTGCGCGGTGCCATTTTCGGCGCCGAGGCCGAACGCCAGCAGCGCGGGCGCGACGAGTTGCGCGTCTATGCCCGGCTGCCCGACGCCGAAACGCGCAGCCAGCACTTGATCGAAAATCTGGTGCTGCGGACACCGCAGGGTGGCGAAATTCCGCTGGAAGAGGCGGCTTTCTTCCAGCCCGCCTATTCGGATACCAGTATCGAACGCCGCGACGGACGGCGGGTGGTTGCCGTCACCGCCGATGTCGACCCGGCCATCACCACCGGCAACACCATCACCAATGCGCTTATTGAGAACGTGCTGCCAGAAATCCAGCGCGACATTCCGGGGCTGGACTACTTCCTCGCTGGTGAGCAGGAAGATCAGGCCGAAGCCCTCAGATCGCTCGGGCGGGGCATGGCCATCGCGCTACTGGTAATGTTCGCGACCATGGCGGTCATCTTCAACAGTTACGCTCAGCCGCTCCTTATCATGCTGGCCATCCCCTTTGGTTGTGTGGGTGCCTTAATCGGCAACCTCATCATGGGCTTCAGCCTC
>CAYQTM010000032.1:0-9655 GCA_964420355.1 uncultured Opitutales bacterium | reverse complement strand
CGGACGCAGAGGTCGATGTCTTCGCAGCCATTGATGTAGGCCTCGTCGAAGCCGCCGATTTCGAGAAAGGTGTCGCGGCGGATCATGCAGCATGCGGCGGTGACAGCCGACCAGCGGCGGTAGGGTTTGCGAAAGGGGAGGAAGGGGTAGTAGCGGCCAAAGTGGTCGGGCACGCCGTCGGGCGAGAAGACGACGCCGATGTGGTCGTAGCGGCGGAACTTGGGGCGGCGCTGGACGTTGCCGATGAAGCCTGGGTGTTCGAGCACATCGAAGCCGGCGAGCATGGGCTGCCACCACCCGGGGTGCAGGATGGTGTCGTTGTTGAGCAGGCAGAGGGTGTCGGCGCGCGCCATTTTTGCGCCGAGGTTGTTGTTGATGGCGAAGCTGCCCCGCTCTTCGCGCAGGTGAATGCGCACATCTGGCGCGGCGATTTCCTTGAGAAACTCGCGAGTGCCGTCGGTGCTGCAATCGTCGACCAGAATCCACTCCGCATCGAGCTCGCGAGTGGTGGCGCGGAGGCTTTCGAGGCAGGCACGGGTCAGCTCGAGGCAATTATGCGTCGCGATGATGATGCTGAGCTGTGGAGATTCCATGTCGCCTGAAAGGCGTGAATTGAGCGCCTTTGTCCGGTCGAAGGCAAGCGCTAATGATCGAGGCCAAACCCTTGCTATTCTGGAGTTGCCATGCGGGACGGATTTTGAAAGGGTGAGCTGAAGCAAAACCCTGTTAGACTCGTTTTCTGGTTATGGATCTCTCGACGCAATATCTCGGACTATCTCTCCCCCACCCTGTTATGGCGGGCGCTTCGCCGCTGGTGGATGACCTCGGGCTGGTCAAGCGGCTGGAAGATGCGGGGTCGGCAGCGATTGTGATGCACTCGCTGTTTGAGGAGCAGATCACCCATCATGCGCAGGGGGTCGAGTATCACATGGATCGTTATGGCGAGTCCTTTGGCGAGGCGCTCTCGTATTTTCCCGACTGGAAGAAGTTCGATCTCGGGCCCGATACCTATTTATCGCAGGTGCAGAAGATCAAGGCGGCGGTGGATGTGCCGGTGATCGCCTCGCTGAATGGCGCGGAGACGGGCACCTGGTTCCAGTATGCGGCGATGATCGAGGAGGCGGGTGCCGATGCGCTGGAGCTGAATCTTTACTACTTGGCGACCAATCCCGAGGTGAGCGCCGCCGAGCTGGAGGCACGTTCGCTGGAGGCGGTGCGCCATGTGCTGACCCGCGTGGCGATCCCGGTCTCGGTCAAGCTCTCGCCGTTTTACAGCTCGCTGCCGCACTTTGTGAAGCAGATCGAGGAGGCGGGGGCGGCAGGCGTGGTGCTCTTCAACCGTTTTTATCAGCCCGATATCGACATCGAGGAGCTGGAGCTGAAGTCGCACCTGCAACTGTCGGACTCGTCGGAGCTGCTGCTGCGCCTGCGCTGGCTGGCCATCCTCTGCGGGCGCACCCAACTGAGCCTCGGCTTGAGCGGCGGCGTGCACACGGTGGAGGATTTGGTCAAGTCGATCATGGTGGGCGCGGACGCGGTGCAGATGGTGTCGGCGGTGCTGGCGCGGGGGCCCGAGTATTTGAAGGTGATCCGCCGCGAGCTGCAGGAGTGGCTCAGCGAGCACGAGTATGTCGACCTCGACGAGATGAAGGGCAGCATGAGCCACCGCCGCGCCTCCAATCCCGACGCCCTCGAACGCGCCAACTACCTGAAGCTGCTGCAGAGCTGGTCGCGCGAATCGGTGACCTGGTGAGCGGAAGTTTGAGACTCACGCCCGCTTCGCTTGAGGGGCGGAGAGGCGGAGTTTAGAAGAGGGAGCCGACGGGTTTGGAGCCGTCGGCGAAGCCGTTATTGGGGTAGCTGCCGAGCCATTGGACGAAGGGGCAACGGGTGCGGAGTTCTTCGAGGGCTTCGCGGACTTCGGGTTGGTCGATGTGGCCGATGAGGTCGACGAAGAAATAGTAGTCCCAGGGCTTGCGGCGAGTGGGGCGCGATTCGATTTTGCAGAGGTTGAGGCCTCGGCGGGAGAACGGTTCGAGGGCGTCGCTGAGGGCGCGGACGCGGTCTTCGATGGAGAAGACGATGCTGGTGCGGTCGCGGCCTTCGCCAGTGGGCGGGGAGCAGCGCTGGCCGAGGACGATGAAGCGGGTGCTGTTTTCGGTCTTGTCCTGAATGTTTTCGGCGATGACCGGCACTTTGTAAAATTCGCTGGCAAGCAGGCCGGCGATGGCGGCGCCGCCCTCGGTTTCGCTGGCGATCTGCACGCCCTTGGCGGTGCTGCTGACCTCCTGTTGCTCGGCCTTGGGGAGGTTGCGCCGCAGCCAGTCGCGGCACTGGTTGAAGGCCTGATCCTTGGAGTAAATGCGCGTGATCTGGTCGAGCGGGTGGTTGGATATGAGGCAGTGCTGGACGCGCAGATAAACCTGAGCCACCACCTTAAGCTCGCTGTCGACCAGCATCTCCTGCGATAAATTGACCGCGCCGCCGAGGCTGTTTTCGATCGGGATGACCCCGTAATCGCAGTCGCCATGCTCGACCTCGGCGATGACGTCGGCGATGGTGCTCATCGGCTTGTAGTGCAGGCTGCTGCCAAAGTTTTTGATCGCCGCCTGATGGGTGAAGGTGGCCTCCGGGCCGAGGAAGGCGACCACCGTCTGGCGCTCCTGGGCGATGGACGCCGAGATGATCTCGCGCCAGATAAAGCGCAGGGCGGCGTTGGGCAGCGGCCCGTCGTTATAGCTGGCGAGCTTGTCGAAGACCTGCTGCTCGCGCGAGGGCACATAGACCTCCTCGCCGCGCTCGTGCTTGATGCGCCCGATCTCCCCGGCAAGCTGCACCCGGCGGTTGAGCTTTTCGATCAGCGCGCGATCGACGGCGTCGATGTCCTTGCGGAGCGCCAGAAGGCGGGGATCAGGCTGGGAAGCGGTGTCACTCATACCCCTGTATTCCTAGCCGAGATTCCGCCGCCTGAAAAGCCCAATCCGCCAGCCTCGTCGCGCCCAGAAGGAGAACTACGAATCGCACGAATCTTAACGAATCGCGGGCGACCCCGCTTTGCGGTCTTGGCGTCTTGAGCGAAGCGGGCGTGCGGCAATCTTTGTTGGATGCTCGCAAAGTCGCGAAGGCGCAAAGGTTGGCGGCTTAGGGCTTGGAAGAAAATAAGTGTGGCGATAGGACGCCGAAATTTTGTTCGCTGGCAAGGCGCGACGATGGAGCATATTGAAATCTGTGACTGAGGAGCAACGCCGTCAGCGGGCAAAAGAACAAGTCAGATTGCTACACTTATTTGCTGACAAGCCCTTAGTTCAGCCGGGGTTTTGGGCGACCCAGAAGCGGCATTCGTCGGCGAAGGCGCGGACTTCGGGGCGTTCGTTGGCTAGCTGGCCGCGCATGACGTCGGCTTCGAGTCGCCAGCCGGTTTCTTTGAGGGCGGCGCGGACTTCCTCGGGAGCCGGGACGTGGATGAAGAGCTGGCCGAGGTCGTCTTTTTCATAGCGGTCGCCAAACTCTTGCAGCTCGGGGGCTTGCTGACCCTTGCGCCAGCGCAGGCGCTCTTTTTTCCAAAAGCCTTTTTGAGTGGCCTCGCGGTCGTGACTGGTGAAAACGAACCAGCCGCCGGGGCGCACCACACGACGAATCTCGCGCATGGCCTGCTTGCGGTTGTCGCTGCCGGGGATTTGCATGAGGCCGTTAAACCCGAAGATCGCCCCATCAAAGAGTCCATCTTCGAAGGGCAGCGCGGTGGCGTCGGCGACCTGAAACGGCAGGTGCAGCTCCATCAGTTGCGCCAGTCGCCGCGCCTCGGTGACCATCGCGCGGGAGAAGTCGGTGCCCATCACGTTTTTAAAGCCCAGCTCGGCCAGCCCAAAGGCGATCCGCCCGGTGCCACAGCCCAGCTCCAGCAGGGTGTCCTCGCACTGAAACACCCGGCAGAAAATCTTCTCCTCGGAGTCCCACAGCCCCACTTGTCCGGTGGCTTGGCGGTAGTGTTCCAGCACCGGCTCGCTCGAAAAATAGGTTCGCACCGTTTCGGCATCCATGCCGCAAGTCTGCCGAGCGGGCGCGTCGAATCAATCTGATTTCGCTTTGACACTGGGGCCTGGATAAGGAATGTTCTGCTTTTTTCCTCGAACGCAGAATCTGTCATGTCTGATCCCTACATCCAGCAACTCTTTGCCGACCGCATCGGCGGCGCGAATTATGGCAAGGACACCGCCATCTATAAGTTTGAAAAGATCAAGCGCGCCAAGGTGGCGGCGCGGAAGGAGAATCCGCGCGTGCCGCTGATCGATATGGGCGTGGGCGAGCCGGACGAGATGGCCTACCCCGAGGTGGTGCAGACCCTGCAACACGAGGCGGCGCGCCCTGAGAATCGCGGCTATGCCGACAACGGCGGGTCGGAGTTCAAGGAGGCGGCGGCCGACTACATGAAGAAGGTGTTCGGGGTCGACCTAGACCCGCAGACGCAGGTGCTGCACAGCATCGGCTCGAAGACCGCGCTGTCGATGATCCCCGCCTGTTTCATCAATCCGGGCGATGTCGTGCTGATGACGACGCCAGGCTATCCGGTGTTTGGCACCCACGCGCGCTACTACGGCGGCGAGGTTTACAATATGCCGCTGGAGGAGAAGAACGGCTTTCTGCCGGATCTGGCGGCGGTGCCGGCGGACGTGCTCAAGCGCGCCAAGGTGCTGGTCATCAACTACCCCAACAACCCGACTGGAGCCTCGGCGACCGCCGATTTTTACGCCAAGGTGGTGGATTTTGCCAAGACCAACGAGCTGATCGTCCTGCAGGACGCCGCCTACGCCGCGCTGATCTTTGAGGGGCAGCCCCTGTCCTTCCTCAAGACGCCCGGCGCGATGGATGTGGGCGTCGAGCTGCACTCGCTCTCGAAGGGCTTTAATATGACCGGCTGGCGCATCGGGTTTGTCTGCGGCAACCCCCTGATTGTCAAGGCGTACGGCGACATCAAGGACAACAGCGACAGCGGCCAGTTCCTCGCCATCCAGAAGGCGGGGATCAGCGCCCTTGCCAACCCCTGGATCACCGAGGCCATCGCCGCCAAATACAGCCGCCGCATGGATACGCTGATCGGCGCGCTGCGGGAGGTCGGCTTTCACGCCCGCAAGCCCAAAGGCAGCTTCTTCCTTTACACCAAAGCACCGCGCGAGGCCGAACTGGATGGCAAAGTTACTCAATTCGCCAAAGCTGAGAATTTTTCCGAGTGGCTGATCCGCCAAGAGCTGATCAGCACCGTGCCTTGGGACGACGCCGGAGCCTACGTCCGCTTCTCCGTGACTTTCGAGGCACACGATGCCACCGACGAAGAGCGCGTCCTCGGCGAGGTCGCCCACCGGCTCGGGAAATACAATTTCACCTTCTGAGGAGCGTCAAATGGAGCTGGCGTAGAAGCGGTCGACGGGGGCGACGGTGACCTCGACTTCGAGCTGTTGGTTGCCGCCGCCAGTGACTGCGCCTTTGACCATGCTGACGTCGTGGAAGTCGCAGCCGTAGGCGACTTTGACGTGCTGGTCGCCGCAGACGAGGCGGTTGGTGGGGTCGACCTCCACCCAGCCCAGTTCGGGAAAAAAGACCGAGACCCAGGCGTGGGAGGCGTCGGCGCCTTCGAGGCGCGCCTGGCCTTCCGGCGGGTGGGTGAGGATGTAGCCGCTGACGTAGCGGGCTGCGAGCCCGTTGGCGCGCAGGGCGGCGAGCATCAGGTGGGCGTAGTCCTGGCAGACGCCGTTGCGGTTGGAGAGAATCTGGTCGACCGGCGTGGTGATTTCGGTGGCTTGCGCGTCGAAGGTAAACTCATCGGCGAAGGCGTCGAGCACCTGCAGGATGGCCTGCCCGAGCGGCAGATCGGGGGCGAAAAAGCGCTGACCAAAGGCGGTGACCTCGGGCGTGGCGGGCGTCGCAAAGGAGGGGTAGATGAACTGCTTGGCCTCGATCAAGTCGCTGCGATGGTAGTCGGCGAGGGCGCGCCGCACGCTGTCGCAGGTGTCGGTCAGGCAGCCGAGGTCGCGGGGAGCCAGCTCGACATAGACCTCGCTGCTGGCGGCGATGCTGAGGTTGCGGTGCGCCTGCTGGATGGAAAAGAAGTGGGTGTGGTTGTTGTAGTAGTCGAGGCGCTCGATCAGGTCGTGGCTCTCCGGCTCGATGCGCAGGTCGAAGCGCTCGCAACGTTGATAGGTGTCGCTGAGGGGCTTGAGGTGCGCCGAATGGTGGGACACCGTCACGGGGTAGGCGTAGCGGTAGGTGGTGGTGTGCTGGATGGTGTAGCGCGCCATGGCTCAGTCGAGGTGCATCTGTGGCTTTTGCTCGGTGGCGGGCAGAGTGTGGGCGAAGTAGTAGCGCCCGATGTCCTGTGCGAGGGTGATGAAGTGCTCGCAGATGTCGTTGAGGAAGGGCACCAGCGGGGGCGTGGCCGCGCCGGGCTGTAGCTCGACCAACTGGCTGGGGTCGCCGAGGGTGGTCTGGCTGTAGAGCTGGAGAGCGGTCTGGTCGATGGGGTGGCGGTGGGACTGGGTGTGCGGCAGCCCGGCGAGGAGCTGGCGCAGTTGCTCGGTCTGGAATATGAGCGAGCGGGGGTTGCCGCTATCGAAGCAGAGGACTTCGAGCAGGAGGGAATCGGTCAGCGTGTTGAGGAAGCGACGGCGGTAGGTGATGGTGCTGTCCGCCCATTCGAGCAGTTGGGTAATCAGCATCTCGTCGTTTGCCTGATAGTCGCCATAGGCGGAGCGCAGCAGGAAGCCGATCGACAGGCCGCGCTCAATGCGGCGTCCCATCTCCATGAAACGCCAGCCCTGGCTGCGGGTGGTGTTTTCCATCAGGTTGCCGATGAAGCTGGCCAGACCTTCGAGGGTGGCGTCGAGCAGGTGCAGGGTATCCTCGTCGAAGATGGGCGGGCGTCCGTGTTCGAGCGAGCTTCGGGCGAGGTCGTCCATCGTAGCGAGCCGCTTCCAGGTGTCTGCCGAGAGGCGTTCCCTCACCTTGGAAGCGTTGCGCTCAATGGCGGCAAAGTTGCTGACCAGACTCTCCGGGTCGTCCCGACTGTAAAGCGCGGTGTGGATCGCCGCCTCGACCTTCGCGATATCCAGCTTCTGATCCGCCCCGGTGAAGGCCTCGACCGACGCGCCCACCGGCAGGATCTGCACCAGAAAAGGGATCGCCGCATGGTGCCCCTCGGCGTCGGCCTCGTTGACCAGCAGCCGACACAGCACCCGCAGCGAGCGGCAGAGCGACTCGGTGCGCTCGACGTAACGCCCCAGCCAGAAGAGGTTGTCGGCGACGCGGCTGGGCAGGTCGTTGGCGAGGCGCAGACTGGGGTTGATCGCCACCTGCTGCATGCTCTGGCGCGGGATGGGCTTGGACTGCCCGTCGGCCAGCACCCAGGTGTCCTTGGTGCCGCCGCCCTGCTGCATCGAGACGACGAAATCGTGCTCCTCCGAGGCGTAGCGCATCAGGCCGCCGGGCATCATCTTCCAACCGTCACTGGTCGGGGTGAGAAAGACGCGCAACTGATAGAATCGCGGGTGGAGTTGCCGGTCTTTGACCACCGGCATGGTGGCGTGCGAGACGATTTCTTGCCCGCAGTAATACTCGGGGCGCGCCTCGATCGCCGCGATCAGCTCGCTGCGCTGGGCGGCGCTCAGCTTCGGGCCGAAATAGGACGGAATGTTGCTCTCCCAGAAGGTGGGCTTGATCGCCAGGCTGTCGATGTGCTCGATCACGTAGCGGCGCTCTTCCTCCTGCCCGCACCACCAGGTGGCGACCGAGGGCATTTCCAGATTTTCGCCGAGGTAGTTGCGGCAGAACCACGGCAGAAAGGCCAGCATGGCGGTGGTCTCGACAAAGCCCGAGCCCAGCGCATTGGCCACCGCCACATTGCCCTGGCGCACCGCGTTGACCAGCCCCGGAATGCCGATCAGCGACTCGTTGCGCAGCTCCAGCGGGTCGCTCCAGGAGGAGTCGATCCGCCGCAGCAGCACGTCGACCGGCTGCACGCCGCCGATGGTTTTCATGTAAAGGCGGTTGTCGCGCACGGTCAGATCGTCGCCCTCGGCCAGGGTGTAGCCGAGGTTGCGCGCGAGGAAGGACTGCTCGAAATAGGTCTCGTTGCGCGGGCCGGCGGTCAGCAGGGCGACGCTTGGATTGCTCTTGCCGCCCGGTGCCAGCGACTCGATATGGCTGGTGAAGGCGTGGATGAAAGGCTGGAGCGAGCGCGTCTGCGAGGCCGCGATGATCTTGGGGAAAACCCGCGACATCAGCATCCGGTTCTCCAGCGCATAACCCAGCCCGGAAGCCGCCTCGACGCGGTCGCTCAACACCCACCAGGAGCCGTCGGGCGCGCGCGCGATGTCGGCGGCGTAGAGGTGCAGGTGGCGTTGGCGCGGCGAGAGCACCCCGTGGCAGGGGCGCAGAAAAGCGGGGTTCGCATAGATGAGAAAGGGGTGCATCCGGTTGCTCTGCAACAGGGTCTGCCGCCCGTAAACATCGTTGAGGATGAGATTGAGCAAGCTGGCGCGCTGCGAGAGCGCCGACTCGATCGCGTTGAAATCGCCCGCCCCAAGCACCATCGGCAGCATGTCCATCGACCACGGACGCAGGCCGGCGTCCGAGTCGCCATAGAGGTTGTAAGTGATGCCGTTGTCATGGATCAGCCGCTCGAGCTGGCGTTCGCGCCGCGTCCAGGTGTCGGCATCCAGACGCCCCATCATCTCGGAAAGCCCCTGCCAGTGCGGACGCGGCTCGCCCTGCCCGTCGAGGTATTCATCGAAGCTACCCGAGGGTGGCGTATAGCCAGTCATCCAGTTGGGATCGAGGGACATGAGCGTTTACGGTCGGCCAAGGCAGAGAAGTGGCTGCACTCTGGCTGACCCCATCAAAGCCGATCCCACCCAATACAGCAAGCTTTAGAGCGTTTTAGCTCAGTATGTATTCTTGCCGGTCAGGAGTGGGTCTTTCTTTTGACAAGCTCCTCTACATCGACCAAATCTTTGCCCCGCTTGGTCGCTCGTTTGTTTTTTATCAACTGCTCAAATGCGATAAAAGGTCTCGGCTTCCCGCCGGATTCGAATTCCACCCTCGAAGTATAACACTCCTCGAAAGTCACACCTGATATGCCCGTCATGACTTGGATCTTGTTGGGCTCACGTCCGATTTCCACAATCATGTCCTCCGAGAGGAAATCTTCTTCCGATATATCCAAATCAGTGAATCCAAATTCCTGAAATGCTTTGACGATCCCCTTGGCTTGAGCGGGACTGATTGCCACAAACAAATCGATGTCACCGGTAAACCGAGGGTAACCATGGGCAGCGACGGCATAGCCTCCCACAATGAGATACCTAACCTCGTGCTTTTCGAGTAATTCGATAAACTCGCTGAATAGGTTCGGCATCATAGTCTTCCCCATAATAGCTGCGCCTCAGAAATTCTAAAGCTTCAAGTCGCCGGGCAGGCGTTTCATGAACCCAGTCACGAACCGGTTCTTCCGCCTCGCCGAGTCGACGCTTCTTAACAACCGTCCTGTCGAACTCGAATTCCATGGGGAACAGCATATCCGCGCTTGGGCGGATGACAATTCTATTGGGCTAGAGCGTTTTTAGTTTAATTGCTTACAATCAGGTGGGAGGGCAAAAGCCAGCAG
>CAYQTM010000031.1:0-9804 GCA_964420355.1 uncultured Opitutales bacterium | reverse complement strand
GCTAAAGCAATGCAGAGTCCATTATCGTAACGATACGCTAATTCTTCTTTATACCTTGAGCCAGCCGACAGAAATTTATCAAAGCCAGTGCGGAGCGGGCGGTTGAGGTGGGTGAGTTGTAAATGCTGTGTAAAGCGCGGCTTGAGCGAGGATTTTAGCGTTCTCTTTCGTTTCAATTGGACTATGCTGGCGAGATGAGTGCGGGCAAGGGTTCGGATTGGTCGGCAGTGTATCGGCAGTTGCTGAAGCGGATCGACAAGGCGGCGCTGGATGCGGATGTGGTCGAGTATCTGGAGCGGCATCCTCGGGCGCGGTGGACGGTGGCTTGCTCGGGTGGGGCGGACTCGGTTTGCCTGCTCTTGCTGCTGGTCGGGCACTTTCCGGAGCGGCGCGACAATCTGCGGGTGCTGCACGTCAACCACGGGCTGCGCGGCGAGGCGGCGGAGGCCGACGCGGCCTTTGTCAGCGGTCTGGCCGAGCGCCTGCGCCTGCCCTTCATCCTCGAAACCGCGCCCAAGGACTCGCCGCGCGGCAACGAGGCGGAGCTGCGCGCCATCCGGGCGGCGGCCTACGCCAAGCACGTCGACGACGACCCGCCGGGGCTGCTGCTGACGGGTCATCAGGCGGAGGACGTGGTCGAGACGCTGCTCATGCGGCTGGCGCGGGGGTCGGGCGCGGCGGGGCTGAGTGCGCCGAGGCCGATCCAGCACTTTCCCAAGCGCGTCCACCTGCGTCCGCTGCTAACGCTGCGGCGTGCCGATCTGCGCGAGGCGCTGGAGGCATCGGGCGGGAGCTGGCGCGAGGATGCCAGCAACGCCGAGCCGACCTTTCTGCGCAATCGGGTGCGGGCGGAGATCTTGCCTGCGCTGGAGGCGACCTTCGGCGAAGAGCGCGACTGGTGCGCGGGCTTTCTCGCGGCTCGCGAGCGGCTGGCAGCCGACGAGGCGGCCTTTCAGGAGTTGGCGCGGCGACAGATGCCCGACTGCTTCGAGGGGCGGCGCGAGGTGGCGCTCGAAGCTTTCGCCAACGTCCCCGAGGCGCTGGCGCGGCGGGCGCTGGAGGCCTGGCTCCAGACACTCGACCTCCACGGCAGCCTCGGTGCGGCGGCCTTTCAGCAGATTTTGACCGCGGCGCGCGAACAGCGGCGAGCCAGCGTCTCGGCGGGGGTCGGGCGCGCGGTGGTGAGCGACCCGCGCGGCGGCGTGCTGGCCTTCGAGCGCAACGGCCAGCGCGAGGGCGGCGACGCGCCGTTCTCGGAGTCCGATTACAAGACCACCACCGCGCCCATCCACCTCGGCAGCACGCCCCGCTGGCCCGTCGTCATGCTGCCGCGCGGCATCCCGATACGCCTCAGCCTGCCCGGCGGGCGCGCCCTGGCCTTCCGCCTCATCGAGCTGGACGACGCCCTCCGCCAGTCCATCCTCGAAGGCCAGACCCCGCCCGACGAGCGCGTTTACCTCACCCCGCTCACCTTCACCCGGCGCATCGAGGTGCGGCTCTGGCGCGAGGGCGACCGCTACCGCCCGCTCGGTTCACCCGGCGAGCGCAAGCTGCAAGACTGCTTCGTCGACCGCAAAATCCCACGCAACGAGCGCGCCATCCGACCCATCCTCTGCGCTCAGGGCGAGCCCATCTGGTGCCCCGGCCTCCTCCCTGCCGCCAGCGCCCGCATCGAAGCCGAGTCCATCGACGCCCTCGAAATCACCTACCTCCGCACTTGATCCAGCCGCCGGATGCTTGATAAACTCACGCCAAGCCGCCAAGATCGGGCAATCCATGATACGTATGACAGGCGCGATGCGTAGTTTTTTTCGGATGAGTGGATGAAGCGGACGCTGTATTTTTTGACTGGGCCGACGGCGGCGGGCAAGACGGCTCGGGCGCTGGAGTGGGCGACCGTGCGCGGAGCCGAGGTGCTGTCCTGCGATGCCCTGCAGGTCTATCGCGGGATGGACATCGGGACGGCCAAGGCGACGCCCGAGGAGCGGGCGCGGGTGCCGCACTGGGGGCTGGATCTGGTGTCGGCGCGGCAGCCCTACTCGGTCGCCGAGTATGCGGCCTACGCGCGCGAGGTGGTGGCCGAGGTGACGGGGCGCGGGCGCGATCTGCTGGTGACCGGCGGCTCGGGCTTCTATCTAAAGAGCTTTTTTGAGCCCGTGATCGATGCGGTGACGGTGTCCGAGGCGCTGCGACGCGAAGTGGCGGCGCAGTTGGAAACCGAGGGTCTGGACGCACTACTGGCAGAGCTGCGGCGGCTCAATCCAGAGGGGCTGGGCGAACTGGATGTGCAAAATCCGCGCCGCGTGACCCGCGCTCTGGAGCGCTGCCGAGCCAGCGGGCGCAGTCTGGCCGAACTGCGAGCGGCCTTTGACGCCCTGCCGCGCCCCTTTGCCGACTTTGAAAAACACATCGCGATGATCGACCAGCCGGATGCCGACCTCCGCGCCCGCATCGCCGCCCGCACCGACGCCATGCTCGCTGACGGGCTGATCGACGAAGTGCGCCGCCTCGATCAGGTCGGCCTCCGCGACAACCCCAGCGCCGCCAGCGCCATCGGCTACCGCGAGACCCTCGCTTGGCTCGACACCGGCTCCACCAACCGCGCCGCCCTCGCCGAAACCATCCGCACCCACACTTGGCAACTCGTCCGCAAACAGCGCAGTTGGTTCCGCAGCCAACTCCCGCCCAACGTCACCCACCTCAGCCCCACCGACCCGCTCCCGTGGTGAGTTGACGCTTAGCCTCCTTGTGTTGAACTTAGGGAGACCCATCTATCAGTAGTGTGCGACAGCGAAACTGCTACATCATTCTCCAAAGCAGTCAAAAAAGTTCGGCGGTTGCGTCTTCCGGACTACTAAGCCGCTGTAAATTTCACCATTTTCAACAAGCGGCACCTGCGCGGCAGTAGCGGGTGTGTCAGTCCTTCATCGCTGACGTATCTGATCGGATGTGTGGATGGCCTCCACTTGTCTTTTTGTCGGCCTCTTCCCGGTCAGCGAACTGAGTGCTCTGTCTCATCGCAATCCAAGGCAAACGTTTTTTGGTAAGCCGTGGCCTACGATACAGGAACAGTGCCAAAGAGACATGGACGTTGCATTCAGAGCTATCACCAAGCTGCGGCCTGAATGAAGCTGCCTTGGGTTGAAGGTCGCCCTAACTCAGTTTTTTGGCAGTGATGGAAAAACTGGCTTGCGACTTGCAGCAGAGTGGGTGACTTTACTTGTGTGCTTCGGATTACAGAATCCGGCTCACGTTCAACTAACCTGAACATCCAATAAATGACCACTATGAAAAAGTTACTTGCAATCACTGGAATTCTGGCTGCGCTGTTTTTTGCCGTAGGCTGTGAAGAAGATCCCGGCGACGAAATGGAAGACGCCATGGAAGAAACGGGCGACGCTGTCGAAGGCGCGACCGATTAACTTCTCCCCATCGGTGCAACCGATTTCAGCCCGTTGGCCAAGCGCCGACGGGCTTTTCGTATCTCACCCTTACCGACCCTTGCGCGCCAGAGGAGCTGCGGGTGGCGAGGAGACGTTGGCCGTTTGCTGCTAAGGGCTTGTCAGCATGCCCGCTGACGGCGTTGTTCCTCAGTCACGGATTACAAATATGCTCTATCGTCGCGCCTTGCCAGCGAACAAAGTTCGGCGTCCTATCGCCACACTTATTTTCTTCCCAGCCCTAACGGAAAAAATCTCGACTCGCCCGAGCTGTTGGCGAGAATGGCGGGGTTGAAACGCTCGCTCTCGGCTTTTGCATCAGGCTTGCTCGACCTCTGTTTTCCGCGCAGTTGCATCCAATGTGGCTGTGCGATGGAGAGCCATGCGGGTTATGTTTGCCCCGATTGCCGCAAGGGGCTTTTCGAGATTGCGCAGCCCGCTTGTCCGACCTGCGGAGTTGCCATCTTCGGACAGATCATCGCGCCGCGTCGCTGCCCGAACTGCGTCACGCTGGAGCCAGCCTTCACTGAGGGGCGTAGCCTCTTTTTGATGCGCGACGCTGCCCGCCAGCTCGTGCTGACCCTCAAATACCAGCGCGGCCTTTACGCCCTGCGCCAGATGGAGGCGCTGGCTCGCGAAGCCGAGGGCTTGGCCGACTTCCTGCGCGGTGCGACCCTCGTCCCCGTGCCGCTGCACCCCAGCCGCCAGCGCTGGCGCGGCTTCAACCAGAGCCACCTGCTGGCGCAACGCTTTGCCCAGCTCGGCGAAGGCTGCTGCGTGCGTTCGCTGCTGATCCGCCGCATCAACACGCCAACCCAGACCCGGCTCGCGCCTGCCCAGCGCGCCGAGAACGTCCGCGACGCTTTCCGCCTGCGCCACCCCAAGCGCCCGCTCGACCCCGAGGCGCGTTTTTTGATTGTCGACGACGTGCTCACCACCGGCAGCACGGTCGACGCCTGCGCCCGCGTCCTCACGCAAGGGGGCGCCCGCCGCGTCGGCATCCTCACATTTTGTCACGGTTAGAGCGGTCGACCGTAATTTTCGGCAAGTTTGCGGTTTGCATTGAAAAAGCGCTTTGGCTCTGCGATGCTCCCGACTATGGCCGACCAGGGGAAGCATTTTCGCAAGGACAGAAAGCGGATTTTGGTGCTGGGTGCCGGCTTTGGGGGACTGGCTTTTGCTCAGAATTTCAAGCACCCCAAGGCCGATCTGCTGGTGATCGACCGGCAGAATCACCACCTGTTTCAGCCGCTGCTCTATCAGGTGGCGACCGCGGGTCTGGCGGCGACCGACATCGCGCAGCCGATCCGCTCGATTTTGTCGAAGCGGCGCGACATCACCACGCTGATGGGCGAAGTTTCGGGCTTCGATCTCGACCACCACATCGTGCGGCTGATCGACGGCAAGGAGATCGAGTTCGACTACTGTGTGCTGGCGCTCGGGGCGCAGACATCCTACTTTGGCAACGACCATTGGGCGCGCTGGGCACCGGGGCTAAAGACCAACGACGACGCCAAGGCGATCCGGCGCATGGTGCTCAAGAATGTCGAGCGTGCCGAGGCGCTGCCGGATGACCCTCGGGTGCCGGCGCTGCTGCGGCTCGTCATCATCGGCGGCGGGCCGACCGGGGTTGAGCTGGCGGGTGCCTTCAGCGAGCTGTTTCGGCAGATGTTCGACAAGGATTTTCGTCACTTGCACGCCGATCAGCCGGAGATTCACCTCTACGATGCCAGCGACCGCCTGCTCGCGGCTTATGATGAGGACTTGTCGGCGAGCGCGGAGTCGCAGTTGGCCGAGCTGGGGGTGGAAATCCACAAGAACATGCTGGCCAAGGACATCGAGCAGGGGAAGGTGACTTTTCAGGACGGCACGGTGGTCGAGACCGAGAACATCATTTGGACGGCGGGCGTGGCTCCGGGCGACTGGACGCAGCAGTTGGGCGTGCCGACCGACAAGACCGGGCGCATCAAGGTCGAGCCTGACCTGAGCCTGCCCGGCTACCCCAGTATCTTTGCGCTGGGCGACCTCATCCATCTGGTCGATGCCAAGGGGCAGCCGCTGCCCGGCGTGGCGCAGACGGCCATCCAAACCGGAAAACACATAGCGAAACTCATCGAAGACGAGGCCGAACAAGGTCGCCCGACCCCGCCCAACCTCCGCGAAAAGTTCGTTTACAACGACCTCGGGATGATGGCCACCATCGGGCGCAGTCGCGCCATTGCGCAAAAAGGCGACCTCAAGCTGAAGCGCTATCCCGCCTGGCTGGCCTGGCTGTTTATTCACCTGATCTTTCTGGTTGGTTTCCGCAATCGCGTCTCGGTGCTGACCGAGTGGTTTTATAATTACGTGGCCTTCCGCAGCGGGGCGCGGCTGATCACCGGGCAAGACAAGACCTTCATCGGGCCGATCAACCGCCTGACCTCCATGCGGGCGGACATCGAGTTTGCCCGCGAGCAGCACGAGGCCGACGGCGCATCCGGCTCCTATCCCGAGTCCCAGACTGATGCCGCTGCCAAGCCCGTGCCGGCACCAGATCCTGAGAAGCAGGGCGACTGATCATGGCGGGCTGGAAAATCTGGCTGCTGGCCGCGCGACCCAAGACTCTGCCAGCGGCGGCGGCTCCGGTGCTGGTGGGCTCGGCGCTGGCCGCGGCGGACGCGGCTTTCGGGTGGCTGCCCGCGCTGCTCTGCCTGCTGTTTGCGCTGCTGATCCAGATCGGCACCAACTTCGCGAACGACTATTTTGACTTCAAAAAAGGTGCCGACACCCCGGAGCGCACCGGCCCGACCCGCGCGGTGGCCTCGGGGCAGGTGGCACCTGAGACCATGCGGCGCGCGGCTTACGGCGTGCTGGCGGCGGGCTTCGTGGTCGGTTGCGGGCTGATCCCCTTTGGCGGCTGGTGGCTGCTGGGCGTCGGGGTGGCGGCGGTGCTCTGCGCGCTGGCTTACACGGCGGGGCCGTTGCCGCTGGCTTATGTCGGGCTGGGCGATCTGTTTGTCGTGCTGTTTTTTGGGCTGGTGGCGGTCGGATTTACTTATTATGTGCAGACAGGTGAGTTTTCGCAGGCGGCCTGGCAGGCGGGGCTGGGCGTCGGGCTATTGATCAACAACCTGCTGGTGGTCAACAACGTGCGCGACATCGAATCCGACCGCCGTGCCAACAAAAAGACGCTCGCCGTGCGCCTCGGACGCCGTTTTTCGCAGGTGCAATACCGGCTCTCGGGCTGGGTGGCGGCGCTGGCGGCGGTGGGTCTGACCCTGCAAGGCTACTCGGTGGCGGTCTTTGGCGCGGCGCTCATCGCCCCGCTCAACGGCTACCTCTCGAGCGCCCTGCACCGCGCCCGCACTCCCGAGGCCTACGGTCGCGTGCTCGCGGGCACTTCGGGGCTGATTATCGTTTACAGTCTGCTGCTTGGCGGCGGCCTCCTCGTGCAGACTTAGGACAAGCCCTTAAATTGCTGGCTTTGGCGCAGCGATCTCGGCATGGTGAGGGCGTGAAGGATGCGCGGACAGAGCAGTTTGGCGGCGAGCGCCTGCGCCAGTCGCTGGCCTGGTTCGAGAGGGCAGGGCGGGTGATCCCCGGCGGCATCTACGGGCACATGGCGCCGGCGGCGGGGCTGCCGGGTGCCTTGCCCTATTTCGCGAAAGAGGCCAAGGGCTGCCGCTACCGCGATGTCGATGGCCACGAATACATCGACTTCATGTGCGGATTCGGGCCGAATATCCTCGGCTATGGGCACGAGGAGGTCGAGGCGGCGGCGGCGGCGCAGCGGGCGCGCGGCTCCAATTTCAATCACCCGACCGAACGCCTGGTCGAACTGGCCGAGTCGCTCACCCGGCGCATCGACTTCGCCGACTGGGCGGTGTTCGGCAAGAACGGCTCCGACATGACCACCTGGGCGCTGCAGGTGGCGCGCGAGCACACCGGGCGGCGCGTGGTGCTGCTGGCCGAGGGCGCTTATCACGGGGTCGACGCCTGGTGCACGCCGGGGCAGGGCGGCCTGATCGCCGAAGACCGCGCCCATGTGCGGCGCTTTCGCTGGAATGACCTCGATCAGGTGGAGTCGCTGCTGCACGCCCACCGCGACGACGTGGCGGCGCTCTTCGTCACGCCCTTCCACCATCCCGCCTTTGCCCCGGCGGAGCTGCCCGCGCCCGGCTTTTTTGCGGGGCTCAATCGGCTCTGCCGTCGGCATGGGATCGTGCTGGTGCTCGACGACATCCGCGCCGGTTTTCGGCTCCACCCCGGCGGCAGCCACCGCCTCTACGGCCTCGAACCCGACATCGCCTGCTATTGCAAGGCGCTCGGCAACGGCTACCCCATCTCGGCGGCGGTCGGGCGCGACAGCCTGCGCCGTGCTGCGGGGCGCGTTTTCCTCACGGGCAGCTACTGGAACAACGCGGTGGCACAGGCGGCGGCGCTCAAGGTGCTCGAAGTGCTCGACCGGGATGGCGTTGTCGAGCGGCTCGCCCAGCGCGGGCAGCAACTGGTCGAGGGTCTGCGAGCGGCGGCCAAAGCGGCGGGATTTGCGGCGCAGTTGACGGGGCCAGCCGCCATGCCGACCCTGACGCTCGCGGGCGACGAAGATTTTTACAAAGTCCAGCAATTTGCCGAAGCCGCCGCCCGCCGTGGTGCCTACTTTCACCCGCATCACAACTGGTTCCTCTGCGCCGCACACGACCGCGAGGCCATCACCGCCGCCCTTGCCATCGCCGAAGCCGCCTTCGCAGAGATCGCTTGATGGCACACGCTGCCCCTCGAAACTTTTTCGGCTTCGGGCTTTTAGCTTGTTACTTGCGGGTTGGCCTCACAAGATTTTGCCATGGCGCGGACGTTTAGAAGGGCGCAGCGGCTGGCGGCGCTGTCGGAGATCAATGTGACGCCGTTGATCGACCTCGCCTTTGCGCTGCTTATAATTTTCATGATAACGACGCCGCTGCTGGAGCAGACCATTTCGCTCCAGTTGCCGGTGGAGACTCAGCGACCCGAGTCGGCGCGGGACAGCCAGCGTTTTCAGAATATATCGGTCGATGCCGAGGGGCAGATCTTTTGGGGTGAGCGCCCGGTCAGCACGCAGGAGCTGAACGTGCTGCTCTCGGGGCTGGCCAATCGCCCGGAGCCGCCGGTGCTGCATATTCGCGGGGATGCGCGGGTGTCTTATCAACGGGTGGTTACGGTGATCGACCTGATTAAAAGCAACCAGCTAACGCGGATCAGCCTCGACACAGCGGTGGAATAGCGCTACGGTGTGCACCGTATGCGGTGGTCGCGCCCCATGTGGATATCGGTGAGCCTGCACGTTTCGGTGCTCGGGGCGCTTGGGGTGTCGGTGCTGATGCAGACCTGCACGCAGCGCGAACCCGAGCGGCTGGTGATGACCCTCGCCGCCGCACCCAGCGAGACGCCGCGTCCGCCGATGGCGCAGCGCGAGCAAGCCCAGCCGACGCCCGCGCCGCGCCCGCTCGAGGTGCCGCGCCTGGAGTCGCTGCCCGAGATCGACCCGGCTCAGGTGCAGGCACCACAGCCACAACCGCAAGCGGCGGCGCCACCGCCGCGCCCCGAGCCGCAGCCACGTCCAACGCCTGAAACGCCCGCCGAGCCTGCGCTATCCTATGAAGACTTTATTCGGCAGCAGGGTCAGCCGCAGGTCACGCGCTCGCGCAGTCGCCCGGCACCGGCAAGCCCGGCGCCGCGCATCGATACCAGCTCCGTGAAAGAGCGCCTGCAAAACCTGGCCAATCGCCAGATGGACTTGCCGCCTGCGCCGGCTGGCCGCGCCCATTCGACCGCATTCCAGCGCTACGCGCAATCGCTCCACGCCGCCATACAGGCGCGCTTTGAAAATCCGCTGGCCGATGAGCGCCGCGAGCGCGTGGCGGTGATTACCTTCGACATTGAGGCCAACGGACGGCTGAGCAACATCCGCCTCGTCACGAGCTCGGGCAGCAACGCCTTCGATCAGGCAGCCCGCGCGGCGGTCGCCGCCACCGCAACCGGGATCGGCGCACCACCCGACCGCCAGCGCCACAGCGGCATTCTGCTCAGCTTCAGCAATCAGGAACAATAGTGCCCGCCGCTGTTATGCGTGATGAGTCACCCACAACAAGCCGCATAGCGGCGGTATCGTCTAGACGCAATTATGCAGTTGATCGCGGCGGCATGCGTCAAGTCCTTCTGCTGCAAAGCCTTGTGCGACAGCCTTGCGGCACTACAAGTTCAGCTTCGCTTACCCCCAAGACTTTTCGCTAGAAGGCTTTGCGCAATCCATCCCTTCCAACCGCATAATCAGGGCTTAGGCGTATTGCTCGGTCAGGCGCGCGACTTTGCGGTAGGCGGCGTGCTGGTTGCTGCCGAGCATACTGAA
>CAYQTM010000030.1:0-9853 GCA_964420355.1 uncultured Opitutales bacterium | reverse complement strand
AACTGCCCTCGGTCTGGCTGATTGAGGAGAGGCCGAAGGCGGCGATTTCGCTGCCGGCGCGGGTGCTGTAGCCTTGAAAGTTGCGCTGGAGGGTGTGCTCGCGCTGGGCGATGGCCAGCTCGTCGTCGGGGCGGGCGAAGTGATCCATCCCGATGTAGCGGTAGCCGTGTTCTTCGAGGCGGAGAGTGAGCATTTCGAGGATGCGCAGCTTTTCGTCGGGCTCGGGGCGGGGCACGCGGTCGAGCATCTTTTGGGCAGGCTTGATCCAGGGGACGTGGGCGTAGTTGAAGACGGCGAGGCGGTCGGGCGCGAGCTCGGCCACCTGATCGATGGTGTCGCGGAAGTTGTCGGCGTCCTGAAAGGGCAGGCCGTAAACGAGGTCGATATTGACGCTCTCGATGCCGGCCTTGCGGAGCCACTCGATGGTTTCGCGGTTGCGGCTGTGCGGCTGAATGCGGTTGATGGCGGCCTGCACGGTGGGGTTGCAGTCCTGCACGCCGAAGCTGGCGCGGTTGATCCCCATCGCGGCAAAGGCCTCGACCTGCGCCGCGTCGAGGTGGGCGGGCGCCAGCTCGACCCCGCACTCGGCGTCGGCGGTGAACTGAAAGCGGCGGTGTAGGATGCGCCCGAGGCGCTGAATCTGCGGGACGGTGAGGAAGTTGGGGGTGCCGCCGCCGAAGTGGAGCTGGTTGACCGGGCGCCCGCCGGGGCTGTCGGCGAGGAAGAGGTCGATCTCTTTTTCGAGCAGGTCGAGGTAGGCGTCGGCGCGGTCGCGGCTGCGGGTGATGATGGTGTTGCAGCCGCAGAACCAGCACTGCTTTTCGCAGAAGGGCAGGTGGATGTAAACAGAGAGCGGCCCGCTGCCCCGTCGCATCTCTTTGACCAGCGCCGCGCGGTCGACCTCGGGCGTGAACTGGAGGGCGGTCGGGTAGGAGGTATAGCGCGGCCCCGGGCGGTTATACTTCTCGATCAAGGCGCGGTCGAACATGGCGCAATCTTGGCACACTGGGCGGCGCACGCCAAGTTATTTGGAACCTACGCCGCCGCTTCCTTTCTATAATGCCGGAAACGAAGCCCCAAAAAAGCTTGCGCAGCGCTTTGCGAATTGGTTTGTTTATTATTTCCTCTTCGGGGAGCCGTTGCTAATTTAACGATGTCTAATAACCCACTGTGCGCCTCATGATCCCCACTTTTTTTACCCTGCGTCGGCTGGGATTGCGCTGCTTGCCCGCCCTGCTGCTCCCGATCGCCCTGTTTGGGCAGAACGATGCCGCCCCTTCCGACGATGCGCTGTCGGCTGCGCCCGGTGCGCCTGCGCCCACCAATTATTCGAGCATGGGCACGAGCGACCTGTCGGATTTGGTCGAGCGCATGTTTCAGGATGGGCAGGCCGAGCAGGCGCTGCCGGCGGTTGAAGCCCTGCTCGAGCGCATCGAGGCCTTTGAGCAGCCCGAGCAGCGCGCCCCGCTGGAGAGTCTTTACTTTCTGCACGGCGTCTCGCTGATGCGGAATTACTCGATGTCGCCCGACCCTGAGCTCTTGCAACGGGCGATTGAGTCCTTCGACAAGGCGCTGGAGGAATTTCCGCGCACCGACAACCGGCATTTTATCGTGATGAACCGCGCCGATTGCTATCGTGGGCTCGGTGAGTTCGGCAAGGCGGCGGACGATCTCGAGCTGCTGCTCAAGCGCCCGCTCGTCAACCAGTTGAATCAAAGCCAACTGGAGGACACCCGCGAGAAGATTGTCGAGGCCTACTACATCCAGCGCAATTGGGAGGAAGGCATCCCGTGGTTTAAGGCGGTCATTACTCAGGGCGATGAGGACGCCAAGGGGCAGGCCGCCTCGGCGTTGGTTGAGGCCTACATCGAGACCGGCGAGTTTGGCGGGGTGATGCAACTGCTGCCGCTGCTGACCCAGGCGGGCGACCAGCGTTACAGCATCCAGTTCAATTTGTCGCTGATCGAGGGCGGTGACAAGCTGAGCGAGAACGGGCGCTTCCAAGAGGCGGCGCTGCTCTATTATCTAGCGCTGGGACGCACGCAGATCATCGAGCACCTCGACCGCAGAATCAGGGAATTGCAAGCCGAAGTGCGTGACTACCGCTCGCGCGGCACCCGCACCGATTACGTGGCCGAGCTTGAAATCAAACTCGAAGCCACCCGGAAGCGTCGCGAGCAAATGGATGAGATTCAGGACTACACACCTGACCTCGAATGGCGTCGCGCCCGCAACTTTTATGACACCGGTCGCACTTACGAAGCCTTCTGGGCTTTCGAACGTCTGGCCGAGGACTACCCCGACGATCAGGATCGCATCGAAGACTTCCGCTTCCTCATGCTCAGCATGGCGTTGGAGAACGAGATGTGGGATCGCGCCGAGGAAATCGCCGAGAAATATCTGGCGGGCGGGCTGGATAAATACGAGCGCGAGATCAAGCTGATGATGATTCAGGCCACCCACAAGCGAGAGAACTGGGAGCGGTTCACGCCGGTGGCCGAGGAATTTCTGGAGAACGAGTCCCGCTCGACCGAGGCCTCCTTCATCGCCTACCTTTACGGCGACTCGCTGATGAAGCAGGACAAGATCGAGAAGCTGATCGAGGAATTTGACGCGCTCAAGGAGGCGCACCCCAATGCGCCCATCGCCCAGACCGCGCTCTATTGGGGGGCGCTGGGGCGGCTCTTTATCCAGGACTATGAGGGCGCCGAGGAGCGCTTCCGCGCGTTGCTCGACGCAAACGCCTACGGGCCGTTTTCAGAGGATGCGCACTTCCGACTCGGGGTGTCGGTGTTTGGTCAGCAGGAGTATGAGCGCGCCAGCCGCATATTTTTGAAGTTCATCCAAGAGCGTCCGGCTTCCAATCTGCGCGGCGAAGCCGAGGCCTTTACCGGCGACTGCCTGGCGGCGCTTGGGCAGGCGGACGAGGCGCTGGAGCACTACCAGAGCGTGCCCCAGCACACGATGAAGATCAGTATGATCAACCACGCCACTTTCCAGGCAGGCAAGTTGCTCGAAGCCAATAAGCGCTTCTCGGAGATGGCGAGTCTCTTTCGCGACTACATCGAAACTTACGGCGACCGTGGGAAGATTGCCGAGGCCACTTTCCGGCTGGGCAAGGCCTATGAGCATCTGGGTCAGCCCCAGCGCATGATCGAGGAATATGTCAGCGCAATCACGGAATTTGGCAACGATCCCGACCGCTATGGGGTGGACGATATTCTCGACGCTTACCCCGACAAATACGCAGAGTATTCGCAGCGCTTCAGCGACACCATTGCGGTGCTCGAGCGCCTGATCAGCGACCGCGAACTGCGCCGCGAAATCCTGCCACAGGACGGGCGTCGCAAGGCATTCAGCTTTTTCGCTGACCACCCAAACCTCGCCAAAGATGTGCGTCAGGCGCTGCTCTTCGACCCGGAGTTCCGTCGTCAGGCGCTGCGCAATACAAGCGCGCTTGAGGAATGGCTGACGGAATATCAGGAGTTGCAGCAGCGCTTCCCGTCGCAGGATCCGACCGCCCGTCTGAGTGAGGAATATAAGAAAGCACGCCAGAAGGATCAAAAGACCCTGCAACTCCGCCTGCAAATGGCGCTGGAGAACATCGGTGCCCAGCCCGAGAACGCCATTCTGGTGTTTTCGCCGAGCGACCTGCAGGTGGCCAGCCCAGCCACGCTCATCTGGATGGGCAACAAGCTGCTGGACGACGACACCGAGGGCTCGCGCGACATGGCGCGGCAGGCTTTCGAGCGGGTGACCGAGCGCTACCCCGACGCCGACGAGATGGTGGTCGAGGCCACCTTTGCGCTCGGCAACTACTACCTCGCCGCCGAGCGCTACGACCAGGCCATCGACCTCTTCAACAAGCTGCAAACCGAGCTGCCTTCCGGCGACCTCTTTGGCCCGAGCATCCTGCGCGAGGCCGACGCCCTGCGCTTGATGGGGCGCTACGATGAGGCGATGGAGGGCTACGACACCATCCTGCGGATGCGCCGTCTGCGCGGCGAAATGTGGGCCGAGGCCACTTACAAGAAGGGACTCTGCCTCTACGAGTCGGCGCGGTTCAACGATGCGCGCGCCTGGTTCGAGCGCACTTACATCGCCCACGCCGGCTTCAAGGACTGGGCGATTCAGGGCATTCTCATGAATGCAACCGCCCTCAACCGCCTCGGCAACAAAGACGGGGCGCGAGAGGTGATCGACTACGGTTACGAGAACTTCGATCTGCAAAACTCCTCTTTCTACCGGCAAGTGCGCGAGCTTGAGGTTCAACTCTAACTTTTTAAATGAAGATGTTCCCCTTTGACCCCCGTCCCCTTTTGCTCGCCACCGCTGTGTGCGTTTCGGCGCTCGGCTTGCAGGCGCAAGACGATGCCCAGCGCCCGGCGACTTCTCCGGCTACTTATCTGGCCGAGCACGAAAAGGAAATTCAGATACGGCTGCGTGGTCGCGGTGCGCCGCAAACCCTGCTCATCACTGATATGGAAGCTGGGTCGGACGGTAACGAGCTGGTGATGCGCCCCATTGGCACTGACACCGACCAGCGCGTTTACCTGCCGCTCAATCAGCTCGAAGGGCTGAGCCTCAGCTACAACCAGCCCGAGGGCATTGAGGCGGCGAAGGCTGCGGCGGGCGATCTCCAGCGCGGCGAATTCCAGGCGGCAGCCGAGAAGCTGCGCCCGGTGGCTTGGTCGCTGGTGCCCTATGCGATGGTGCCCGAGAAGTCCTTCCCCATCCACAACGTGCTGCGCATGTTTTTCAGTGCGCTGGTGCAGTCCGAGCAATACGACGAAGCGGTCGCCTTTGCCCGGATGCTGCCGCTCAATTCCAGTTACCCGGTGCTCTCCCGCACCGCTTTGCAGCTTTCAGAGCGCCTCTTTGCCGAAGGCCGCCTCGACGACGGTTTCCGCATCGTTAACCTGCTCCCCGTCGAACCCGGCAACTATCAGTTGCTCGAAACCCTGATGAATTTCGCCAATCGTGTGCGCGAGGGCGGCAACATCGAGGAAGCCTTCAACATCTACCGCCGCATCATCGGCGCGGGCGAGTCCACCTTTACGAAAGAGGCGCAGCTCTGGTCTGCCTATTGCAGCGTGCGTAACGGGCGCATCGAGTCGGCGCGCATCTTCATTCAGCAGGCGGGTGCGCTCGACAAGCGCGACACCCTCTTCTCGCTCGCGCAGATGGTCAAAGGGCTGGTGCACCTCCAGTCGGAGGACTACCAGTCGGCGATGGACGAGGTCAGCCAAGGCGTCGTCTTCGCCCGCATCGGCTACCGCTGGGCACCCGAGTTGCTCTACACCAGCGCCCTCTGCTATAATGAGCTTGATCGCCCCGAAACCGCGCGTAATATCTACGAGCAAATCCTCCTCTTTTATCCCAACAGCGTATGGGCCGACCGCAGTAAAGCGGCCATCAAGCAGCTTGATGCTTGATCTCCCGCTCGCCCTGCGTTTTCATCACCCTTTTCCCGCCCAGCGGAGTACCCGAATTATTCTCTTATAAAATGTCCCTGAAACATCGCATCCTCGCGGCCATTCTGTCCGCATCTCTCTTGAGTTTTCTGGCTTTCGCCGCGCCCGTCATGGCGCAAGACGATTTTGAAGAGCCCATCGCGGAAGAAGCGGCGGCTCCGGACGGCGACGGTGTCAACGTCATCGACCTGTATCAGCAGGGCGGCTGGGCGATGCACATCCTGCTCTTCCTCTCGATGAGCGGCGTTGCCCTGATTATTTTCAACGGCCTGACCATCCGCTCGAAGGCCTTCCTCGTGCCCGACACGGTGGAAGAGCTGGAGCCGCTGATGAAGAACCTGGAGATCGAGAAGGCGCAGGCCGTCTGCGAAGAGCGCCCCGCCCCCGTCACCAACATCATCGGCGCGGGTCTCAATCGCATCCGCGGTGGCGAGATCGACGCGCCGGCGATGGAGAAGGCCATCGACGAATCGACCGCCGAGGAGCTGGCCAGCCCCTACATTTTCATCAACTACCTCTCGGTTATCGGTGCCATCGCCCCGATGGTCGGGCTGCTCGGAACCGTTTCCGGTATGATTAAGGCCTTCCGCGCCATCTCCGACCAGGGTCTCGGCAGCCCGGACGTGCTCGCGGCCAACATCTCTGAGGCGCTCATCACGACGGCTTCCGGCCTGGTCGTGGCCATCCCCGCGCTCATCGCCTTCTACATTTTTAAGAACAAATACGGTAAGATCACGGCGGGCGTCGGACGGGTCGTCAACGACCTCTTCTACGACATGATTCACTCCGCCCGTCGCGGTGGCTGATCGCCCTGTCCCGACCCCAACCGCTCTCCGCGCATGGTTTACCAACCTCCAGCCGATGACGACAAGCCGGACTTGACGCCGATGATCGACGTCGTCTTCCTGCTCATCGTCTTCTTCATGGTCGCTGCCGTCCTCATTCAGAAGGAGAAGGTCGAGCTGGATTTGCCCATCTCGCCCACCTCTGAGGTGCCCGAAAGCATCCGCAATCGGGAGACCATTTCCGTCAATCAAGAGGGCTCCACCTACCTCGGGATGCGCCAGATGGAGGTCGATCAGATCGCGCAGATCGTGCGCGAGCGCAATCAGGAGGTCGACGGCTATCAGGTTTACCTCCGCATCGACGAGGGCACGCCGCACAAGCACGTGCAGGAGCTGATCTCCGCCCTCGCCGCTCAGGGTGTCTTCAACGTCGTCTTCGCGACTTACCAGAGCTAGGTTATGCCCAAGATGAACAAACATTTGCTGTCCGAAGACAGACCTGATCTCACCCCGATGATCGACGTCGTCTTCCTGCTGCTCATCTACTTCATGGTCAGCATGCAGCTCGTCAAGGAAGAGGCCGACCTCGGCATCCAGCTCCCGGGTCCGCCGCCCGAAGACGTGCAGGAAAAGCCACCCAACGACCACTATATCGACATCCAGCCGGACGGGCAGGTGCTCTTCAACGGCGCGCCCATCGATGCGCCCAACGACCCGGACATGCCCCAGTTGACCAACCGCCTCGTCTCCCTGCGGGCGGCTGACCAGCGTATGGACGTCGAGACCATCATCACGATCAGCCCCGACCCCGAGGCGCTCCACCAGCGCTCGATCGACGTGCTGAACGCCGCCGCCATCGCGGAAATCAGCGCCATCACCTTTGGCGCACCGCCCGAAAGTTAGGAATGGAGGTCGCGCTCGCGATCACGAAAATCGCGTGGCATTTTCGGAAAACTGCGCCATGATAGCGTTTCCGACGAGCTATGCTGCAGTTTCTTCGCATTGAAAATCTGGCGCTCCTGCGCGAGGCCGAGCTGACCTTTGACCAGGGCTTCACGGCGGTCACCGGTGAGACGGGTGCAGGCAAGAGTGTGCTGCTCGGGGCGCTGCGGCTGCTTTCGGGCGAGCGGGCGGAGAAGTCGCTGATCGCCGAGGGTGCCGAGGAGCTGGCGGTCGAGGCGGGGCTGTTTTTTGCGGATGCCGAGCGCATCGATGCCTGCCTCAGGGCGATGGGGCTGCCACCATGCGAGGATGGCGCGCTGCTGATCCGGCGCACGCTGGCGCGCAGCAAGATGCCGCGGGTGCAGGTCAACGGGAGTTCGACCACGGTGGCTAACCTGCGCAAGCTTGGGGAAGAGTGGATCGATTTTCACGGGCCGGGCGAGCCGCAGAAGCTTTTCAAAGAGCGGGTGCAGCTCGAAATGCTCGATCTCTTTGGGCAGACTGAGTCGCTGGCGTCCGAATATCAGAGCGATTATCGGGCTTGGCGTGAGCTACTGGCCCAGATCGAGCGCCTGGCGAGCGATACCCAACTGAACGAAGATGAGCTTGCCTTCCTCAAGAGCCAGATCCAGCAGATCGACGCCGCCGGGGTGTCGGCGGAGGACATCGAGGCGCTGGAGACCGAATACCGCCGCGCGAGTAACGCTCGCGAGCTGAGCGGCCTCGCCGGTGGGATCGAGGCCGGGCTGAATGGCGACGGCGGGGTGCTGGAGCAGGCGGGCGACCATCTGCGCTCGGCGCGCGAGCTGGCGGGGATCGATCCCGAGGCGGCGAGGCTGGCCGAGCGGCTCGATGGGCTGCTGGTCGAGATGCAGGATGTCGCCGAGGAGTTTGGTCGGCTGAGCCGCGATGCCGACCTCGACGAGGCGGCGGTGGCGGAGGTCGAGGAGCGGATGAACCGCTGGCTGGAAGTGCGGCGCAAGTTTGGCGGCAGTGTCGAGGCCGTGCTGGCGCGGCGCGCCGAGATGGCGGAAAAGATTGACTCGCAAGGGGATGTGGAAGGACGCATCGAGCAGTTGCAGGCCGATGCGGCGCAGATCGAGCAGCGCCTGCGCAAGAAAGCCAAGGAATGGACGGCCGCACGCCGCACCGCTGCGGAGTCGCTGACCAGCCGCGCGAGCGAGGTGTTGCTGGCGCTCGGCTTCAAGAAAGCGGTGCTGAAAATCGAGATTTTGCCCGAGGAAGCGCTGACGGCGCACGGCGACAGCCGCTGCCAGATGCTGTTCGCGCCCAACCCCGGACGCCCGCCGCTGCCGCTCAACGAGATTGCTTCGAGCGGCGAGACCGCGCGCGTCATGCTCGCGCTCAAGGCGGTGATGGCGTCGGTCGATGCCACGCCTGTGCTGGTCTTCGACGAGGTGGACGCCAACGTCGGCGGCGAGATCGGCGGCAACGTCGGCAGCGAGCTGCGGCGGCTGGGCGAGGCGCACCAAGTACTCTGCGTGACCCACCTGCCGCAGGTGGCCGCCCGCGCGCGCAACCACTTCGTAGTCAACAAGCTGCAAGAAGAGGACGACACCCACGTCACCATCGCGCCCATCCACGCCAGCCACGAAGACCGCCGCTCGGAGCTTGCCCGGATGCTCGGCGACCGCCACGCCAAATCCGCTCAGGAGCATGCCGGGGCGCTCCTCGCCGAGTGAGCCCGCCGCCCGCAGAGTTTTCGACAAATCGCTTAAGCCCGAGCCAAGAGCGACGCATTCAAGGGCATAGGCAAAGCCTTAACTAGAAACCAGATGCGCATACTAATCGTCGAGGAAGCCCTGCAACGGGGCAATGGGCACTGGCCGGGTTACATCGGCGGGATTGTCGCCGCGCTGCGGGCGTCCGGGGACGATGTGGATGTGCTGATGCACCGCGAGGCCGCGCCGGAGCTGGTCGAGTCGCTCGGCGGCACACCCTGGCTCAGCCGCAACTGCTGGGAGGACGCCGCCAGTCAGGGCGGGCTCGGCGGGCTGCGGCACAATCTGGGGATGGAAAAGGAGCTGAAAGTCTGGCTGCGCGAGCAGGAGCCTTACGACTGGGTTTTCGCGCTGACCATGCGCCTGCAACACTTGCTGGCCTTTGGCTGTCTGAGCCGCTGGCGCGGCCTGCCGCAGTCGACCCGCTTTTTGCTGCTGTTTGTGCAGGGTTTTGGGCGGTATCAAGGGCGGGGTCAGCCGCTGGCTTTTCCGCGCAACCCCTCGACCCTGCTCGCGCGCTTCTGTTTTCGGATGCTCGCGCCGGGCGTGCGCTCGGGGCGGGTGCGCATCGCCGGCGAGACCAAGGGGATGCAGGCCGAGCTAGAGCAGTTTACCGGGCTGCCGGCGGCGCTGTTCCCGCACCCCGTGCCGCATGAGGAGGCGGTCGAACCCAAGGCGGCGGGCGAGGAGATCGTGCTGCTGACGCCCGGTTTCGCGCGCCACGAGAAGGGGAATGATTTGTTGCAAGGGGCAATTACGCTGCTGCGCCAACGTTCCGAGGGAGAGCGCCTGCGCTTCATTCAGCAGTGGCCGGAACCCTTTGCGCTGCCCAACGGCGAGCAACTCAGTCCCGACCCCGAGCAGGTCGCCGAGCCCCCCCCCGAACACATCCACCCACATCGGGCACCCC
>CAYQTM010000029.1:3228-10043 GCA_964420355.1 uncultured Opitutales bacterium | reverse complement strand
CCGAGCGATAATGGCTTCAAGGCCTACTTCGATGATGGCGCGCAGGTGGTCGACCCTCATGCGACGGGGATCATCAATCTGGTCGAGCAGGTGGGGCTGGACGAGGCCTGCGCTTTTCTCGACAAGGATATGGACGGGGTGATCGAGCTGCCGGTGGCGGTCGACGAGGCATACATGGCGGCGCTGGAGGAGAATGTGCTGGACGCCGATGTGCTGCGCGAGCGCAAGCCCAAGGTGGTGTTTACGCCGATTCACGGCACAGGGTCGATCATGAGCGTGCCGCTGATGGAGCGCTTTGGGGTGGAGGTCGTCAAGGTGCCCGAGCAGGAGAGGCTGGATGCGAATTTCCCGAGCGTCAAGAGTCCGAATCCCGAGAATAGCGAGGCACTGAAACTGGCGATTGCCAAGGCCGACGAGGTGGGTGCCGATGTCGTGATGGCGACCGACCCGGACTGCGACCGGATGGGCGTGGCGGTGCGCGACCACGAGGGCAAGATGATGATCCTGACCGGCAACATGACCGGCAGCCTTCTGGCCGAATACCGCATCCGCACGCTCAAAGACGGCGGCGTCCTGCCCGAAAAAGGCACGGAAGATGCCGTGCTCATCAAGACCTTTGTCACCACGCCGCTCCAAGAGGCCATCGCGGAGAAGCACGGGCTGAAGTTGATCAACACGCTGACCGGCTTCAAGTGGATCGGCGAAAAGCTGAACATCTACGAGCGCGAGCTGAAGAGCTTACTGCTGGAAGAAGAGGGCATGGCGCTGGATTACGACCAATGCATGCAAGACACCCGCGCCGAACTGATGCTCGATTACAGCACATTTTTTGTCTTTGGCGGCGAGGAGAGCTATGGCTACCTCGGCAGCGACCGCGTGCGCGACAAGGACGCCAACGCCGCCGCAATTATGTTTTGCGAGATGCTGGCCTGGCTGGAAAGCGAGGATATGACGGTGCTGGACTTCCTCGACAGCCTCTATCTGGAGCACGGTTATTATCTGGAAGATTTGGCGAACATCTATTATGAAGGTGCCTCAGGGTCGGCCAAGATCAAGCGCATCATCGACAGCTACCGCGAGAACCCGCCCAAGGAGCTGGGTGGGATGCGCGTGAGCGGCTTCACCGACTTCGGCGAGCAAGACCTCCACGACGCCGACGGCAAGCCCATCCCCAAGGAAAACTTTTACTTCCTCGACCTCGGCGGCAACTACAAATACGCGGTGCGCGGCAGCGGCACCGAGCCCAAGATCAAATTCTACCTCTTTGGCCGCGAGGACGTCCCGAGCGCCGACCTCCTCCCGGAGGTCAAAAAGACCACCGAGAAGCGACTGCAAGCGCTCCGCGAGGCGATTGAGAAAGACGCCCACAAACGCGCGGAGTCGTGAGGAGTTCGACGGAGGAGTTCAAAGGTCAAAGGTCAAAGAGCCGCCGGGTGAAGGTTGTGCTGGCGGCAGGTGGCTGACAGTTCTGTCGCCGCGATGCGGCTCCATGCGGGACAGTCAATCGCCTCTCGCATGGGCGTATTCAAATTTCTGAATTCTGAATTCTGAATTCTGCCTTACTAGTGCTGGACTTCGGCGGGTGCACCCTTTTTCTGGCCGATGTCGTTGAGGAGTTCGTCGAACCAGAGGTTGTTGATGTCGAAGGGCTTGCCGCCTTTGATGCGCTCGAATTCGATGGCGCGGAGGCGGTTGCCGTTGTCTTCGTCGTGGCCAATGACGCCGCTTTCCATGCGCAGGGCACACTCAACCGCGTAGTCGGTGCAGCTCTTGATGAGGCGGATGTCCTCGATATTGGCGGCGGCGGCGCGGGTATAGTAACCGCTCTTTTGCACGAGCACTTTTTCGGCTCCCAGCATTTTGGCAAACTGCTCGCCGAACCACTTGCCGGGGTTGACCGCGTCGAGCTTGACGTGCCCGAAGGCATCGCGCGGCACGGTTTCGCCGCGGGCTTCCATCTCCTTCAAAATGCTGCTGACGCCCGCGCCTTCACTGACGAAGAGGTTCACGTTGCCCAGCTCGTCCATCACCTTGCTGAGGCGCTTGGCCTCGGCCTCGATGTCGATCTCCATCTCGGGGATGAAGAGGCCGTGAACCTCGTAGCGGCGACTGTCCAGCCCCAGCTCGGGCAGCCAGTCCATCCCGATCAGGCGCGCCTGATACTCGGCTGCGGTCGCGGCGGTGAGCCAGCCGCAGGAGCGCCCCATGACCTCGTGGATGATGAGCATGCGTGGGTTGGCGCCGTGCTCCGCGACCACATTGGCAAAGTAATCCGCGCCCTGCTCGGCTGCGGTGGCGGCTCCGAGGGACTGGCGAATGGGGAAGACATCGTTGTCGATGGTCTTGGGCAGGCCGATGACGCACAGCTCGTAATCGTTCTCCTTGAGGAACTTAGCGAGCGCCGCCGCCGCCGTGTTGGTGTCGTCGCCGCCGATGGTGTGCAGCACGTCGACCCCGTCCTTGACGAGCTGGTCGGCGGCCACTTTCTGCGGATCTTCGCCCTCCTTGACCAGCCCGCGCTTCACGCAGTCCTTGACGTTGGTCAGCTTGACGCGGCTGTTGCCGATCGGGCTGCCGCCAAACTCGTGCAGCAGCCCCGCCTTCTCGCGCACCTCGGGCGTCACCTTGAGGTGGTCGCCGAGCAGCAGCCCCTTGTAGCCGTCGCGGTAGCAGATGATCTCGATGCTGGGATCGATCTCGGTGTAGCGCTCGATCAGGCCGCCGATGGCGGACGAAAGGCAGGGCGCGAGGCCGCCGGCGGTGAGGATACCAACTTTTTTGGGCTGTTTCATGGTCGTGGGTGGGTGCGTGGTGCGATTAAGTGCGCTTTTTCGGGAAAGCCCAGAGATTAGAAACGCTTCAGCGATCAGCGCAAGCCTTGATTTGGGTCAAAAGCGGATTTTCGGGCGCGGCGGCAGAAATGCGCGAGCGGCGGGCGGAATCACAACAGAAATCTTGCGTCCGAGCGAGGGCTGCGCTCTTCTTCTGGGATGGAAAAAACTGAGCTTGTGGAGCACCCTTTTTTGGCGGATGACTTTGCGTTTCGATGGAGCCAGCTGCGTCCGGAGGCGGTCGAGCCGGACATCGCGGAGGCGCTGCGGCAGGCGCAGGCGGCGATTGATGCGCTGTCGGCGCTGGATGACGACCCGGAGGCAGAGCTGACTTACGCGAACACCTTTCAGGCGCTGGGGGATTCGAGCGAGACGCTGGATCGCGCCTGGGGTCTGGTGAACCACCTCGACTCGGTGCGCAATGAGGAGGCGCTGCGAGCAGCGCTGAATCGGGCGCTGCCTCAGGTGACCGCGTTTTATGCGCGCATCCCGCTGAATGACAAGCTGTGGCGGGTGCTCAAGCGCTTTGCCGAGAGCGCGGAGGCGAAGGAGTTGAGCGGGGCGCGGCGGCGCTTCCTTGAAGAGACGGTGGACAATTTCAAGCTGGCGGGTGCCGACCTGCCGCCGGAGAAGAAGCTACGGCTGGAAAAGCTGCAATCGGAGCTGGCCGAGCGGACGCAGAAGTATTCGGAGAATGTGCTGGATGCCACGAACGCCTGGGATCTGGTGATCGACGATCCGGCGCGGCTGGCTGGGCTGCCGGAGAGTGCGCGGCGGGCAGCACGGCAGAGCGCGCGCGAAAAGGGGCTGGACAGCGAGGCGTCGCCGCGCTGGCGCTTCACCCTGCACGCGCCGAGCGTCATCCCCGTGATGACCTACGCCGAGGACGAGGCGCTGCGGCGCGAGGTGTGGGAGGCATCGAGCCGGGTCGGACGGCAGGCGCCGCACGATAACACGCCGCTGGTGCTCGACATTCTGCGGCTGCGACAGGAGAAGGCCGAGCTGCTGGGCAAGGCGCACTTTGGCGACCTCGTGACCGAGCGGCGGATGGCCAAAAGCGGGCAGGCGGCGCTGGATTTTGTCGAGGATCTGCACCGTCGCGTGAAGCCCGCCTTCGACCGCGAGCAGGCGGCGCTGCGGGAGTTTCGGCGCGAAAAGACCGGCGACCCCGAGCTGCTGGAGCCGTGGGAGGCCGGCTATTGGGCGGAAAAGCGGCGGCGCGCGCTCTACGACTTCGACGATGAGGAGCTGCGGCCTTATCTGGCGATCGACGAGGTGATCGGCGGGCTCTTCCAGCTCGCGCAGCGGGTGTTCGACCTGCGCATCGAACGGCGTCCGAGCGTCTTTATAGACCGCAAGACCGGCGCGCGCACCCCGGCCGACGCCCCCGATAACGCGGTCGAGGTATGGCACCCCGATGTCAAATTCTACGAGGTGACCGACGCCGAGGGGCGTCCGATGGGTGCCTTCTACGCCGACTGGCATCCGCGTGAGGAAAAGCGCGGCGGTGCCTGGTTCAACGACCTGCGCACCGGCGACCGCGACCCCGCCCTGCCCCGCACCCCGCACCTGGGGCTGATCTGCGGCAACCTCTCGCCCAGCGTCGACGGCGACCCCGCCCTGTTGACCCACGACGAGGTGGAGACGATCTTCCACGAGTTTGGTCACCTGCTGCACCACCTCTGCGGCGAGGTCGAGGTCAAGTCGCTCAACGGCGTCTCGGTGGCCTGGGATTTCGTCGAGCTGCCCTCGCAGATCATGGAAAACTGGTGCTGGGAGCGCGAGAGTCTCGACCTCTTCGCCCGCCATTACAAGACCGGCGAAGCCATCCCCGAGCCGCTCTTCGACGCCATGCGCCGCGCGCGCAACTTCATGGCGGCCTCGGGCATGATGCGGCAACTGGCCTTCGGCAAGCTCGACCTCGAGCTGCACCTCAACTACGCGGGCAAGCCGATCGACGACCTCGACCAGCTCGTGCGCACCATTCTGGCCGACTACACCGCGCGCTACCGCACCCAGCCGCCCAGCATGGTGCGCCGCTTCACCCACCTGTTCGCCAGCTCGACCGGCTATGCCTCGGGCTACTACTCCTACAAGTGGGCCGAGGTGCTCGACGCCGACGCCTTCACGCGCTTCCTCAACGAGGGGCTGCTCAGCCCGGAGGTCGGGCGCGAGTTTCGCGAGAAAATTCTCTCGCAGGGCGATGCGCGGGACGCCGCCGAGCTGTTTCGCGACTTCATGGGGCGCGACCCCGACCTCAACGCCCTGCTCCGCCGCGCCGACCTCCTGCCGGACGAATCCGCCGCCTGACCAGCCATCGCTATGAGCCAGATCAAAGTCGCCGCCATCCAAGAGCAATTCACCGAGGACGTGGACGCCAACATCGCGCGCATCGACCGCCGGGTGCGCGAGGCCGCCGCCCAGGGGGCGCAGGTCGTGCTGCCGCCCGAGCTGTTCGAGGGGCTGTATTTCTGCCGCACCGAGCACCAGCGCTATTTCGCCACCGCCGCGCCGGTGGGCGAGCACCCGGCGGTGCGCCACATGCAGACGCTGGCGCGCGAGCTGGGCGTGGTCATCCCGACCTCGTTTTTTGAGCGCGACGGGCCGCACCATTATAATAGCATGGCGCTGATCGACGCCGATGGGACGGTCGCCGGGGTCTATCGCAAGAGCCACATCCCGGACGGGCCGGGCTACGAGGAGAAATTTTATTTTCGCCCCGGCAACACGGGTTTCAAGGTGTGGCCGACCCGCTTTGGCACGCTGGGCGTGGGCATCTGCTGGGATCAATGGTTTCCCGAGTGCGCCCGCGCGATGCTACTGATGGGTGCCGACCTGCTCTTCTATCCGACGGCCATCGGCAGCGAACCCGAGGAGCCCGACCTCGATACCTCGGCACTCTGGCGGCGGGCGATGCTCGGGCACGCGGTTTCAAACGTCGCGCCAGTGATCGCCGCCAACCGCTTTGGCGATGAGGGCGGGCAGGTTTTCTACGGCAGCAGCTTCATCTGCGACCACCGGGGCGAGCTGGTCGCCAGCGCCGGACGCGCCGAGGCCTGCGTCCTCACCGCCGAGTTCGACCTCGACCAAGTCCGCTCCGACCGCGCCAGCTTCGGCTTCTTCCGCGACCGCCGCCCCGAATTCTACCGCCGCCTCGCCGAGGATAAGTGAGCGCTTGGTGCTCGACAAAATCCCCATCAGGCCTATGCTAGTCAATAGCATGGACAAAGAGATCATCAGTGAGTTGAACACTCTGGAAGGCTTCCCCATAGAGCGGATTGACGAGGTGGAAACCGGGCCGGACTCCACTGGCGACTTTGCGGTGTGGGTCTGGGTGATGCTGGATCGCGACGATGTCGATTTTCAGACGAGGACGGCCATCCGCGAAGCCATCCGGGAGAAGGTACAAGCGATGTGGAGAGGGAAAGACCAGATGTGGCGGGAGAAAGAACCGTTCGTTTACGTTCGCTTTAGAACCACTGCTGATCTGCTATCGTGAGCCTGCACTCTGATTTATTAAAGCAGGCACGCATGCTTGCAACCCGCGAGCCCAGGCGTCCCTTGCAAGCCAGTTTGCGACGCAGTGTATCGACAAGCTACTACGCCCTGTTTCATCTGTTGATCGACGAGGCGACACGCAGAATGGTTCCCGGCGCACAGCGAACCAAACTTCGAGAGTGTTTGGCCAGAGCATTCAACCATGCCCACATGAATGCGCTATGTAAGGCCATTTCAATAAACAGTCCGCCCAAGCCACTCCTGCCAGCGCTCGATGGCCAATCATTGCCGCACGAACTGAAGTTGGTTGCTGCGGCATTTGTTGAACTTCAACAGGCACGGCATGAAGCCGATTATAACGTTGGCAGAACCTTTACCCGCAACGAGGTGCTGGATTTTTTGCAACAGGCGGAGCAGGCGTTCCGCGACTGGGCTGCCATGCGAAAGCAGATCGCGGCTGACGTGTTTCTGGTAGGGTTGCTGGCG
>CAYQTM010000029.1:0-3128 GCA_964420355.1 uncultured Opitutales bacterium | reverse complement strand
GGCTGCCATGCGAAAGCAGATCGCGGCTGACGTGTTTCTGGTAGGGTTGCTGGCGTACAGGAATATGCATGGCTGAGCCGTAGAGTTGCTCGGCCAGAGCGTGATATTTTCACATCTGTCGCGCAGGGAAGCGTTTACAAAGGCGCTGAAAAGTGCTGCTATGGGCGTTGACGATGTCTGAAGCACCGATCATTCCGAACGAGGCCGAGCAGCCAAGCCTGAAGCCGACCGATTTGCGCGGCATCCTGCGCTATGTGCCAATGTTTCAGGGGCAGATCTTTATCATCGCGATCGATGGGCATGTGGTGGCGGACGAGAAGTTTGCCAACGTGCTTCTGGATATCGCGGTGCTGCGGAGCCTGGGGATTCGCGTGGTGCTGGTTTTTGGGATTGCGCGGCAGCTCGATTTGATGGCTGAGGCGCGCGGGGTGACGCTGTCGAATCGACGGGGCGACGGGCCGGTGGACGACCCGACGCTGGAGCTGGCGATCGAGGCCTCGGCGCGGGTCGGGCAGCGTTTTTTAGAGGGGCTGACCCACAGCAATATCGCGGTGGCGGCGAGCAATGCGATCCGCGCGACCGCCGTTGGGGTGCTCAAGGGGGTCGACTACATGCATACCGGCAAGGTCGACCGCATCCAGCGGCGGCTGGTTATGGATTTGCTGGAGCGCGAGGTGGTGCCGCTGGTGCCGCCGATTGCCGCTGGGCGCGATGGGCAGAGCTATCGGCTGAACTCTGACCATCTGGCCGCCGAGCTGGCGATTGGGCTGGGCGCGTCGAAGCTGATTTTCCTAACCCCCTTTGCGGGTCTGTGCGTCGATGGCGCGCAACAGCTCAACCTGCCGGTCGAAGAGCTGTCGCTGGTGCTGGAGCGGCGTCCCGAGACGATCGATGAAGCGGTGCTGAGCAAGGCGCGCGAGGTGGTGCGGGCGCTGCGGGCGGAGACGCCGCGGGCGCACTTCATCGACGGGCGAATCTTTGGAGCGTTGCTGCGCGAGGTGTTCGACAAGGTGGGCATCGGCACGATGATCCACGCAAACGACTACCAGCAGATTCGCCGCGCGCGCAAGAAGGACGCGCAGGGCATTTATGACATCACGCGCAATGCGGTGAAATCAGCCTCGCTGCGGCAGCGTTCCAAGCAGGAGATCGAAGCGAGCATCGACCGCTTCTATGTGTATGAGATCGACGGCTCGATTGTCGGTTGCGCGCAGTTGATTCAGTATCCCGAGGCCTCGGCGGTCGAGATCGCGGCGGTGCTGGTGCAGCCGTTTTATCAAAATCGCGGGGTCGGGCGGAAGTTGATCGACTACCTGTGCATCGAGGGGCAGCGGCAGGGCTTTGCCCGGGCATTTTGCCTTACCACGCAGTCGCTAGCCTTCTTCCGCGATGTCTGCGGTTTCCAGGAAATCAGCCCGGGCGAGCTGCCGGAATCGCGCCGCCTCAGTTATGAAAAAGAGGGGCGCCATTCGCGCGTGCTCGAAAAGGAGCTCAACTAACGGGCGTCAGCTACGGCCTCACCGGTGGCTTCCTTGTAGGCGCGCTCTTTTTTGGCGAGATCGAGGTCGGCGTCGGTCATCAGTTCGACCAGCTCCTTGAAGCGGGTCTTGGGCTCCCAGTCGAGCACTTTTTTGGCCTTGGCCGGATCGCCGATCAGCAGATCGACCTCGGCAGGGCGCAGGTATCGCTCGTCGAAAGAGACGTATTTTTGCCAATCAAGGCCGATGCGCTCGAAGGTGGCCTCGACGAATTCCTTGACCGTGTAGATCTCGGTGGTCGCGGTGTCATTAAAATCGGCCTCGTCGAGTTGGAGCATCTTCCACATGCACTCAACGTATTCCTTGGCATAACCCCAGTCGCGTTTGGAATCGAGGTTGCCGAGCACCAGCTTGTCCTGCAAGCCCATCTTGATACGGGTGGCGGCACGGGTGATCTTGCGGGTGACGAAGGTTTCGCCACGGCGCGGGGACTCGTGGTTGAAGAGGATGCCGTTGCAGGCGTAGAGGTCGTAGGATTCGCGGAAATTAACGGTCGCCCAGTAAGCAAAAACTTTGGCGCAGGCATAGGGTGAGCGCGGGTAGAAAGGCGTGGTCTCTGTCTGCGGCACTTCCTGTACTTTGCCGAACATCTCGGAGGAAGAGGCCTGATAATAACGGCACTTCTTGACTAGCCCCGCTTCACGAATCGCCTCAAGAATGCGAATCGAGCTGAGACCGGACACGTCGCAGGTGTATTCGGGAATATCGAAGGAAACGCGGACGTGACTCTGCGCTCCAAGGTTATAAATTTCGTCTGGTGCCAGATCGTAAAGCAGTTTCACCATCTGCACCGAGTCGGCCAGATCACCATAGTGTAGGAAGAGGCGCTTGCCCAGCAACTCAGGGTCACTATAAAGATGGTCGATGCGGCTGGTATTGAAGGTAGAAGAGCGGCGAATAACGCCGTGTACTTCATAGCCTTTTTCTAAAAGCAACTCAGCGAGATAAGAGCCATCCTGGCCAGTGATTCCTGTGATCAGTGCGCGTTTCATCAATTTTTAATATGTAAGGGTAAGGGGATAGAGGTTTATAGCCCTAAGTCTTTTTTAAAGTAGGCAATGGTTTTCTGCAAGCCTTCTTTGAGCGGCACCTTAGGCTCCCAGCCCATGATGCGCTGCGCCTGCTCGATGACCGGCTTGCGTTGCTGTGGGTCGTCGGCGGGCAGCGGGTGGTTGACGATTTTTGAGTTGCTGCCGGTCGCTTCAATAACGGCCTCGGCCAGCTCTCGGATAGTAAACTCACCGGGGTTGCCCAGATTGACCGGCCCGACTGTCTCCTCCTGTTCCATCATGCGGACAAAGCCCTCGATCAGGTCATCTACATAGCAGAAGGAGCGGGTTTGCTTGCCCTCGCCAAATACCGTAATATCCTCGCCTTTAAGGGCTTGCACAATAAAATTAGAGACAACGCGCCCGTCGTCGGCCAACATGCGCGGCCCGTAGGTATTGAAAATACGGACGACGCGGATATCGACTCCATTCTGGCGATGGTAATCGAAAAACAAAGTTTCGGAGCAGCGCTTTCCCTCATCATAACAGGCGCGAATGCCAATCGGATTCACATTGCCGCGATAGGATTCCGGCTGCGGAT
>CAYQTM010000028.1:0-10079 GCA_964420355.1 uncultured Opitutales bacterium | reverse complement strand
CTTATCAACCTTCCGCACCGATGGATTACCATGAGATGCGGCGTCAGTTGCCGGTGCCCATCTTTCCCGATGCAGCGGCTTGTGAGACCTACTGGATGGCCTGGCGGATGGTCGAGCGCTCGGTTCGTTGGCCGATGCCCGGCAGCCCCTTTGTCTCCAATTACATCGACGCCAGCTTCAACGACTTGCTCTTTCTTTGGGACACCTGCTTTATCACGATGTCTGCGCAGTATGGGCATGGAAAGATTCCGGCGATCGAATCGCTCGATAATTTTTATGCGATTCAGCAGGCGGATGGGGAGATCGTGCGTTCGGTCAGTATCGTGGATGGCGCGCCGCACCACTGCTCGAAGCCCGGGACGCCTGCCAGCCTGAATCACCCGCTGCTGGCCTGGGCAGAGCTGGAAGCCTACGCTTTCACAGCCGATGTCGAGCGACTCGGCAAGGTCTATGCGCCTCTACAGCGCTACTATCGCAGCTTTGAGAAGATTTTTGATACTGACAGCGGACTCTACCGCGCCGATTGGACTTCGATGGATAATTCGCCGCGCAATGAAACGATGCATGTAGCGGTGGATCCCTCCTGCGAAATGGTGCTCTTTGCGCGGCAACTGGCCGAGATGGCGCGGCTGCTCGGGCGCGAGGCCGAGGCGTCCGAATACGAAGCGGAGGCAGCGGCGCTGTCAGAGCGGATCAACGCGCAGATGTGGGATGAGGAGAGCGGTTTCTATTACGACCTCGACCGCGACGGGCAGCAGATTCGCATCAAGACGGTGGCGGCCTATTGGGCGATGCTGGCCGGGGTGGCCTCGCCGGCACAGGCCAAGCGCCTGGCGGGATGGCTGGAAGACGAAACCGCTTTCAAGCGCTATCATCGCGTGCCCACCCTGGCGGCGGATGAGCCGGGCTACAGCGGCACCGGACACTACTGGCGCGGCGGGGTCTGGGCACCGACCAATACGATGGTGGTGCGCGCGCTCGAAAAGTATGGAATGGACGCGCTGGCGGCGGAAATCGCGCTGAATCACTGGCGGGTGGCTCTGGAGGTCTATCAGCAGACCCATACCTTCTGGGAGATGTATGCTGCCGACCGCGCAGCTCCGGGTGAGACCGGAGGCGAGCCGAACCATCGGGTTTGCCCAGCTTTTACCGGCTGGTCTGCGATGGCACCCATCCGCTACTTTATCGAATACGCGCTCGGCGTGCAGGTTGATGCGCCCCGGCGGCGCATTCGCTGGACGCTGCGGCAAACCGCCGAGCATGGCATTCGCAAGCTGCGTTTTGGCGGGGTGCAGGCCAATTTGTTGGCGCGCCCCAATCCCTCTGGTGGCTGGGCGATCGAGGTGCAGTCAGACGGGCACTTCGAGCTGATCCTCAAGGCGGACGAGCGCACATTGCAGCAGGCCATTGAGCCGGGCGAAAATCGGTTTGAATTCAACCTTTGAGCCAGGCCTCGAAGTAGCGCTTGACCACCGCCGCGCTCAGTTTGGGTCGGCGGTATTCATCAACGATTCCCTTGTTGTTCATCGTGCGCGGGCGCTGCATCGCCCAGGATTCGTCGACCCGGATGTCGCAAAACTGCCAGATGAAGAGCCCTTCCACGCGCGGATTCTGCGTATAATCTGCCAACAATTCTTCGAGTAGCTCGCACTGGCGCTCTTCACTCCACTTGCCCTTACGGATGGGGTCGCGGTAGCCGGGAATGGCACCCGCGCCGAATTCGCTGACCATCAGCGGGCGGTCGGCCAGCCCGTGCGCGTCCTGATGCTCGAAGATGATGTCGAGGCTCTCGTTGGGCTTCATGTGGATATACCAGTTTGGGTATTGATTCCACGAGCAGATGTCGGGCAAGTCCTGACAGAGATCTTCGCGCATCCGAAAGGTGGCGTAGGTCAGCGGGCGGGACGGGTCGAGGGCTCGCAGTTGGTCGAACTGCTCTTTATAGACCATGCGCCCAGCCTCGCTGTCGCTCATGCACTCGTTGAGAATGCCCCACATAACAATCGAGGGATGGTTGAAGTGCTGCGTCACCATCTCTTCATTGCAGGCCAGACACTGCTCGCGCAGGCGCGGGTGCTCGAACTTTTCGTCGCGCAGACCTCGGGCGTGATTCTCCTCGAAGACCAGCAAGCCCCACTCGTCGCAGAGGTCGAGGAAGCGGCTGTCATTGGGGTAGTGCGATGTGCGGACGGCATTGGTGCCCATGCCGCGCATCAACTCGATGTCCTTGAGCATCATGGGTAGGGGCAGAGCGCAGCCAAAGTCGGGATGATCCTCGTGCCGATTGAAGCCAGCCAAGCGGATGGGCGCTCCGTTGAGGATGATTTTCCGCCCTTCGGTGCCCACCGTGCGGAGGCCGGTGCGCTCGGTCAGGTCGTCGACTGGCAGGCCTTCGCGCTGCAACTCGGCCTTCACATAGACCAGATGCGGCTGCTCGGGTGACCAGAGCGGCGTCTGCGCAAAGTGCAGCACCGCATCGACCTCAGCGGTCTGACCCGCTGCCACCGCGACCCCGAGCGCGCTTTCGGTGCCTTCCGGCGAAGTCAGGCTCAGTTCGCCGCTGAAATCCTGAGCCGAAAAATTGCGGATGCGCGCCACCGCACGGAGCCGCCGGGGATCGCTGTCCACCCCAGGGGTGAGGTGCAGCCGCTCGATGAAGGCGCCTTGAGCCGGCAGGCGCTGTAGCTCGACCGGACGGCTGATGCCGCCGTAGTTGTAGTAGTCGTTGGGGATGTGCAGCGCCGAGAGTTCGCCATGCTCGTTGGTGATGTGCAGGCGCAGTTCGTGACGCCCCGGCTCGCAGTCGGGAATGACCACGTCAAAAGCGGTATAAGCATTGTGATGGTGCGCCACCTCGGGTCCGTTCCAATAAACTGTGCAAGTGTGGCTCACCCCGGCAAAGACCAGTCGCAGCGCTCCCGCCTTCTCCAGCACGATTTCGCGAACAGCCAGCGCCTGTCCCCGATAGTTAACGCGCTCGGGGTGTATTTCCCAGACGCCCGGCACCGCGAGTTTCAGCTTTTCCAAGTCGTCGCTCAGGGGCGCATCTGGCGCGATCACGCACCCGTTTTGGGGGAAGTAGTAAGTCCAGAGGCCATCCAGCGATTCGGTCTCGCGGATCTGGTGTTGCGGAAACAATCGAAGCATGGCTCGAAGATAGCGGGCGGTGGCGAGGGGTCGATGTTATTCACCATGCGGCTCAGCACTGGCCTGATGAAGGAGGCGGCGGATGGCGAAGAGGACGATGACGAGCAGGAGGAGTCCTGGGATGAGGAGGGCGAAGTTCTCTTCGATGGAGCCGCGGACGGTCAGGATGACCGCGACCATCAGGACGCTCTGGATCGCCCAGGAGAGGAAGAGGTAGGGGCCGAAACTGACCTTGAGCATGCCGAGGCCGTAGTTTTGCACGACGAAGGGCAGGGCGGGCACCGAGCGCACCAACACGATGGCGCGGATGGCGTTGCGTGGGTTGAGCTGGAGCAGGCGCGGCGCGCGGCGCTGGAGGAGCTGCTGCATGGGCTGGCGCATCCAGTAACGCCCGATCACATAGCCGAGCGCGGTGCTGGCGAGCAGGCTGCTGGAGCCGATGGCAAATGCGGTCAGCGGCGGAAAGAGCGCACCCGCCGAGAGGTAGCAGGCGCTGATCGGGAAGCCCAGGAGCGGCAGAAAGGTCATGCCGAGCCAGAATAGCCACGGCGAGATGCCTTGGGTGCGCTGAAAGAGTTCGGGGTCGAAGTAGCCTTGCGTGATACCGATGGCGATGGCCGCCCCGAGAATCACGATCCACGCCCAGCCAAGGATGCGCGCGATGGGGATGCCCTTGGGCGGTGCGGCCTCGGTGAGGGCTTGCGGTGCGACGGGAGGCGAGTCGGTGGGCGTTTTGGTCATGGGGCGAGGTCGATGCGCGGGACGAGCGGGAAGCGGCGGTTGGCGGCACAGCAGCCTTTGAACACTTGGTAGCGCCACCGGGAGGGCGCGGGGGGCAGGGGGTAGGCGGCCGCAGCGGGGTTGACGGCGGGGGGCAGGGGCAGGCGGTGGGTCGGCTGGCTGAAGAGGGAGAACCCGGCCTCGGTGTAAAAAAGCCGCACGAGATGAAGCATCGTGCGCAGGCGTGCCCAGAGATCGCGTTCGTAGCGGCGGCGGGCGCGGGCTGTGATGGGGCGACCATTGGCCTGCAGGATGGCGCGCGCGGCGGCTCGACCGCCCTCCATCGCGAGGGCGACCCCGGAGGAGAAAACTGGGTCGATGAAGGCGGCGGCGTCCCCAACCATGAAGGCGTTGGGCGCGGTGAAGCGCGCGTTCCAGAAGGAAAAGTTGTCGGCGGTGCGCAGCTCGCCCAGCGGCTCGGCCTCGGCCATCCAGTCGCGCATGAATGGGCTGGCCGCGACCGTTTCGGCGAAGAGCGCCGACGCGCCTGCCGAGGGCTTGCGCTGGGTGACCAGCCCGACCGAAGTGCGTTCGGCGTCGAGCGGGATGCTCCAGAACCAGCCCTCGGGGACGCGCGTGATGATGATGTTGCCCGCCGCCTCGCCGGGCTGGCGCTGCACGCCCCGAAAGTGTCCGTAGAGCGCCACGCGGGCGGGCGGATCGAAGCCGTGGCGCTCGATGCCAAGCTGCCGCGCCAGAAAGCGCCGCCGTCCACCCGCGTCGATCAAATAATCCGCCTCCAGCGTCTCGCCCTCGGCCAGCTCGACCTGCCAGCGTGCCCCATCCCAGCTCGCGCGGCTCGCCCGCACCGGCTGGCGCACGGTCACACCGCTGGACTTCGCGTGCTCCAGCAGTAGCACGTCAAAGCGTTGGCGCTCAACCTGATAGGTGTAATCGCAGTCCGGCACCAAGCCGTCCCGAAACCAGATCCGCACCCGCTCCGAGCCATCGCCGTAAGTAAACTCCGCGCCCGCTTTGCGCACAAAGCCCGCCGCCTCCACCTTCTCCCAGACACCCACCTCGCGCAGCACCGCATTCGAGGCCGGCAGCAAGGATTCGCCGATCTGAAAGCGCGGGAAATCCGCCCCTTCCAGCAGCGTCACCGACTGCCCGGCGCGCGCCAGCAAGGCCGCCGCCACCGCACCTCCAGGGCCGCCACCAATGACCACCGTCCGCCCAACCGCACTGCCTTGCGCCGACACCATCCCCCCGATATTTCGATTTTCACCGCAAAGCGCAACACTCGATCCGGCCAATAACGCTTGTAAAATGGATGGGGCGCTGCACAGTGTAGGGCTGAGCGATGGATTACGATGTGGTCATAGTAGGCGGGGCACTGGCGGGGTCGGCAACGGCGCGCCTGATTCAGCAGGGGCGTCCCGAGACGCGGATCTTGATCCTCGAGCGCTCGGAGCGCTTTGAGCGGCGGGTCGGCGAGTCGACGGTGGAGGTCAGCTCGCATTTTCTCGGGCGTGAGCTGGGGCTGGCCGAGTATCTGAATCACGAGCACTTGGTGAAGCAGGGGCTGCGTTTCTGGTTTTGTGAGCGCGCGGATCAGCCGCTAGAGAGCTGCTCGGAGATCGGCAGCGCCTACCATGTGCGCCTGCCCGGCTACCAGATCGACCGCGCGACCCTCGACGAGGAGGTGTTGCGGCAGGCGTCGGCACAGGCCGAGGTGCGGCGCGGGGTGATCGTCAAGCAGGTCGACCTCGACGACCCGGTGCTGGCGCGCGTGCGCTTTCGCCGCGGTGAGACCACCGAGGAGGTCAGCGCCCGCTGGCTGGTCGACGCCTCGGGGCGCAGCGGGCTGCTCAGTGTGCCGCGCGGCTGGCGTCAGACCAACGAGGCGCACCCGACCGCCACCATCTGGGCGCGCTGGCAGGGCTGCACATCGCTCGATGACCCGGCGATCAGCGACGATGCGGCCTGGCACCGCGCCTGTCACGGGACGCGCGGCACGGCGACCAACCATTTCATGGGTCGAGGCTGGTGGGCCTGGTGCATCCCGCTAAAAGGCCGCGACACCAGTATCGGCGTGGTCTATGACACGCGCCTGATCGAGCCGCCTGAGGGGCTGCCCGCCGTCGAACGCCTGCGCTGGTTCCTCGATCAACACCCGGTGGCGCGGCGGGTGATCCGCGACGCCCGCCCGGTCGAGGGCGATGTCCACGCCCGCAAGCAACTGGCTTACAGCGTCGACACGGTGGCGGGCAGCAACTTTGCGATTATCGGCGATGCGGCGGGCTTTATCGATCCCTTTTACAGTCCGGGGCTGGACTGGGTGGCCTTTACGGCGCAGGCCGCCGCCGGGCTGATTGTCGAGGAGCGCCGCAGCGCCCGCGCGCCCGAGCCGGCCCAACTCGCCGCCTACAACGCCCGCTTCCGCACCGCCTATCGCCGCTGGTTCGAGGCGGTTTATCGCGATAAATATCACTATATGGGCGACTTCGAGCTGATGCGCCTGGCCTTTCAGCTCGATCTTGGCCTCTATTATATAGGTATGGTGCGGCGGATTTTTCAGGGCAAGGGCTACGGCGACCCGCCCTTCACCATCGCGGGGTCGGCGCTGCCCTTTGGCCTGATGCGTGCCTACAATCGCAGCCTCGCCCGCATCGCGCAGGAGCGCCGGTCGCGCGGGCAGTGGGGGCGCGCCAACAGCGGGCGGCGCTTTAAATTCAACAGCTTTACACTCGACGGGCAGCTCTATCGCCGGGTGCTCGGGCTGGTGCTGCGGTGGGTCTGGCGCGATCTCGCGTCGCGGCTGCGCTCGCTGATTGCTCGCCGCCCGCAAGCTACCCCTGCCGTCGTGATGCCAACCGAAAAGGCCACCCCATGAAGCCGCGCGTTCTGCTGGTCAACCCCAACCGCCTGACCATCCCCTATCCGGTTTTTCCGCTCGGGCTGGCGGTGATCGAGCGGGCGCTCAGCCGCGCCGACTACACGGTGAGCTTTTGGGATGCGCAGGCCGATGCCGACACGTTGGCCGAGCGCCTGGAGCGCTTTCAGCCGCGCTATGTGGGCATCACCCTGCGCAATGTCGACAATGTCAACAGCCGCGACCCCGTCGCTTACAGCCCCGAGCTGGCCGAGGCGGTGCAAGCCATCCGCGCGCAGACGCCCGCGAAAATCGTGCTCGGCGGCAGCGGTTTTTCGCTGTTTCCCGAGGCGCTGCTGCGGCGCTCCGGCGCGGACTTCGGGATCAAGGGCGAAGGCGAGGCCGCCCTGCCCGCGCTGCTCGATGCTCTGGAAGCCGGCGCGCCACTCGATGACGTGCCCGGCCTTTGCCAACTCGTCGGCGACGCCTATCACGAAAACCCGCTGCAACCGCTCGCCGCTGATCAGATGGGCGGCGCGGGTTATCTCAACACGCCCGGCGCGCACTACACCGCCAGCAGCGGGCTGCTCGGCATCCAGACCCAGCGCGGCTGTCACCACCGCTGCGGCTACTGCGTCTATCCGCAGCTCGACGGCACGCGCTTTCGCCAGCGCGATGTCGAGGCAGTGTGCGATGAGATCGAGGGCGCGCTGGAATCCGGGGCGCGCTATCTTTTTTTCGTCGACTCCGTTTTCAATTCCAGCGACCGCCATGTGCGCGCGATCTGCGAGGCCATTTTGCGGCGCGAGCTGCGCTTCAGTTGGGGCAGTTTCCTTCGCCCGCAGCGGGTCAGTGCCGAGCTGGCCGCCCTGATGCGCGAGGCCGGGATGCGCCACGCTGAATTTGGCTCGGACAGCTTTGCCGACCCCACCCTCAAGGCCTACCACAAGCACCTCCGCTGGCAGGATATTCTAACGTCTCACCAAAACGTCGCCCGCGCGGGCATCCAGACCTGCCACTTCCTCATCCTCGGCGGCCCCGGCGAGACTCCCGAGACCCTCGAAACCACCATCGCGCGCGCCAGCGAACTCGGCCAGACCACCATTTTCGCCTCCATCGGCATGCGCATCTACCCCGGCACTGCCGTCCACGAGCAGGCCATTACCGAATGCCAAGTCGCTGTCGATCAAGACTTTACCCAGCCCTGCTTCTACATCTCGCCCCACCTCGACCGCCCCACCATCGAAGCCCGCCTCCAGCAGGTTTACGCCAGCGACGACCGCTGGATCGACCAAACCGACGAAGCCTCCTTCGCCGGAATGCGCGAGCGCATGCTCCAGCGCGGGCGCGTCGGCCCCCTCTGGGAATACTTCAGTATCATGAAACGCATGGCTCGCTGAAAAAGAAACGGGCACGATTCCCGGAAGCCACCTCTAGCCTCGCGGGTGACATAAGTGCAGCTGGTTTCGATAATTAGCATACGGCCTTGCCAGACGCAGCAAAACCGCTTCAATCCGCTACAATGCCTGCCAACTTCCATGTGCGCCTGATTGCCTGCTTGCGCTCCCTCTGCGTTGGTTTGATCTGCCTTCCCTCCACGGCATGGGCGCTCCAGTTGTTTGAGTTCGACATCACGACGCGCGATGGAATCGGCGTGATGCAAACCTACCAGTTTGGCGAATGGTTAGACAGCGGGCAGGAGGTCAGTTTCGATTTGCTGGCCGACGACCTCGACGATCTTTATCATTCTGTGCTCCTCAGGTGGGCTATCGAGTTTGAGCCGGTCGAAGGCCGCTGGCTGCCGGAGGTCATCACGGGGCGTGATGCCTTCGATATGCTGTATGAAAGCGGCCAGAACAGCATTGCGATCGAGGCCGTTTACGAGACAGATCCGACCTTCAGTGTGACGAAACCGGGCGTTGAGGTCGATCTGCTCTTCGCCAGCCGCAATGCGCAAAACATTTTCAACGAGCCAGCCAACCCCGAGGGCACCCTCATTTATGGGCATACGCATTGGCAGGATCTGAGCGCCGGGGGTAATTCCATCAGCCACAAAGTGATCGCCGTCTGGGACGAGACCCATGGCGCTCGGCAAGAGGCCGTCTTGGGTGGCGAATGGATCGACAACGCCTGGTTGGTAGCGGTTGCGCCCGAGGCGGGTCTAGCCGTCGGCAGAGATGCGGGCGGCATCGTTGCTTTATGGGATTTAAAGACCGAGCCCTTTGAAGTGACCTATCTGGAACCGCTTAGCGGAAAGGACATTAACGAAAACGTTATTGATTCCTACATCGATACGGTGGTCGACATCAGCGATGACGGCAGCACCCTCGTCGGCAAAAGCGATGCAGCCAATGATTTTACAAATAGTCCGGATGACAAGCTTGCGGTCTGGCGCTTTTCGGCGTCGGTCGATCGCTGGGAGAAAGTCGATCAATTCGGAGCCGAAGACGCGGCTGAGGCGGGCGAAGTCGCTGGGCTGAATTTCACCGAGGTCTCGGCCGATGGCAGCACGGCGGTCGGAAACGTGTTTATGAATCAAGCGCCTGACCGGCCGTTCATTTGGCGCGATGGGCAACTTTATCTGCCGGAATTGCCCGCCGATTTCAGCCGCTACTACATCAGCGAGGTCAGCCGCACGGGCGATTTTGTCGCGGGTGCAGGCTTCAGCCCTCAAACCTATCGGTATCAGGTGTTCACGCTCGAATGGAGCGCCGCCGACCAGACCTGGTTGGGCAAGCTCCCCGATCTGGGCGTAGAGTCGGGTGCCGAAACCCAATACCCGCGCCTCTTCGGCGCCAACGAAGCGATCCTTAAATTCCAGTCCGATGAAAAAAACTACCTGCGGAACCGAACCTCGGGCACGATGGTGTCTGAGGTCGAGTTCTTGAGGCAAGCCTATGGGCTGGAATTTGATTCCGGCTGGCGCCCGCTCCTCGACCATATCGATTTGGAGACGGGGCTCGCTCTAGGTGGGCTCCTTAGCGACCATGGACACCGAGCCAGCTTTCGAGCGAAGCGCCCCGCCAAGGGGGCAACGATGGATGCGCTGCCCAGCTTTTTCGGCAGCGGTGCACGGGTCGGCGATACCCAGTGGTTTCGCGATGCGGAGCGGCGGCTGTTCTACCAATCCGAGCTGCTGCCCGACTGGTTTTTCGGCTACTTCACCAGTTGGTTCACCGTGGTGGAAAGTTCGAGCGACGACGGTTACTGGCTCTGGATGCCACCCTTGGGCTACCTCTGGACAACGCGGGAACTCTACCCCTACGCCTACTCACCCACTGGTGGCTGGATCTACCTGGGCGACCGACCTGATACAAGCGGGAAGTTTTACCACTTC
>CAYQTM010000027.1:6505-10143 GCA_964420355.1 uncultured Opitutales bacterium | reverse complement strand
CCTCCAGCGCAAACTGGCGCATCGCCTCCAGAAACGGCAGCCCCTCAATGTCGCCAATGGTTCCGCCGATCTCGGTAATCAGCACATCGGTGTTTTTGCCGGCGGCATAGATGCGTTCCTTGATTTCGTTCGTCACGTGCGGGATGACCTGCACCGTCTTGCCGAGGTAGTCGCCGCGGCGCTCCTTTTGGATGACCGATTCGTAGATTTGCCCCGAGGTCAGATTATTGAAGCGCGAGAGGCGACAGCGGGTGAATCGCTCGTAGTGCCCGAGATCGAGGTCGGTCTCCGCCCCATCGTCGAGCACATAGACCTCGCCGTGCTGAAAGGGGTTCATCGTGCCGGGGTCGACATTCAGGTAGGGGTCGAACTTTTGCAGCCGCACCCGCTGTCCCCGCGCCTCCAGCAGCGCACCGATCGCCGCCGAGGTCAGCCCCTTACCCAGCGAGGAAACCACGCCACCTGTAACAAAAATATACTTCATCGATTTCAGAGTCCACTGGCTGACATCCGCGCCAGCCTGCCGCATTGAAACCGATAGCCGTCAACCTTGGCAATGCTTTTTCCGTTCATCGAACCTCCAATGATTGAGGAATCAGGACTGAAGACCCTCGGTCGTCCCACAGGCTCCCTCGTTTGGGTAGCAGGCGTTTTCGCGGGTGTCGGATTTGAGCTTGCTTTTAGGGGGCAAGTGGGTTTGGGTCTTCCGTTTTACCTATGATGACCACCAATTCACTCTATAATCTCCTGCTTTCTCCCATTGCTCAGGCGCAGCCGGGGCCACCTCCGGGTGCCGGGATGGGGCAGCTTGTTTTTATTGTCCTGATCTTCGCCGCTATGTGGTTCCTGCTGATCGCGCCGCAGCGCAAGAAGCAGAAGCAGCATGAAAAGATGGTCAGCGCGCTGCAAAAGGGCGATCAGGTCATCACCAGCGGCGGCATTTATGGCGAGATCACTCAGGTGAAGGAAGACCGCGTGACCCTGCAGGTCTCCGACACGACCAAGATCGAGGTGGTCAAGCAATATATCCAGCAGAAGCAGAACTAACCGCCCGCGCCCTTTCCCTTAAACCCCTTTTTTCGCAACGCCATGTCCGGCAGTATCATTTGGAAACTCCTCCTTTCAGTAGCCATTTTGGCTTGGTCGATCAGCAGCCTGATCCCGCCGACGGATACGCCGTTCCCGGACTATGTGGCCGAGCACGCGACGCTGAACACGGCGGAGTTTGAGTCGCTGATGGAGCGCGCGGTGGCGGCGGTCGAGGCCAATGATTACCCTTCGGTTTTCATCGCCTTGCAGCAGATCGCCGACCGCGAGGGGGTTGATCTGGCGCAGTTTTTCCCGCGCTACGACGACATGCGGGTGAAGGGGTTGCCCGAGCGCAACGACATCGTTGTGCGCAACCTGCTGGCCGACAGCCGGGGCAAGATCAAGCCGGGCCTGGACTTGCAGGGCGGCATCGGCGTGACCTTTGAGATCGCCGAGCAGTCGCTGGAGGGCTTGCAGGACTGGGAGAAGCAACTCCTGCTGGAAGAGGCGGTGCGGGTGATTCGCGACCGCGTCGACAGCTTTGGCGTGGCCGAGCCGTTGATTCGCCCGGTGGGGAATAACGGGATTGAGGTGCAGTTGCCCGGAGAGAGCACGCAGAACAACCCCGATATTCTCGACACTATTTCCAAGCCCGCCAAGCTCACTTTTCACCGCGTGGCGCGCAACGACGAGGGGCTGAACCCCAACGACCTGCCGCCACGCTACGTGGCCAAAGAGATTGAATATCCGGACGAGGAAACCGGCGGCACCTACACTGTGCCGATCATCATCGAGCGCCGCCCGCTGGCCACCGGTGAGATCGTGGCCAATTCGCGTCCGCAGCAGTCGCCGAGTGGCCAGTGGTCGGTTTCGCTCAGCTTTACGGACGAGGGTGCCAAGGTCTTCGCCAACATCACGCGGATGCTGGCCGAGGAGGGCACCGCCAACGACCTCGGACGGCTGGCCATCGCGCTCGATGGCGAGGTTTACAGTGCGCCGACCGTGCGCGAGGAGATTTTTGGCGGCGCGGAGATCAGCGGCGGCAGCATTGACCGGGTCGAAGCGGTGCAGCTGTCTAAAGTGCTGAACAATCCGCTGGCGGTGGAGATGGATGTGGCCGAGGTTTATGAGGTGCAGGCGACGCTCGCCGCCGATGCGCGCGAGGCCAGTATCAATGCGGGGCTGCTCGGTGCGACGCTGGTGGTCATCTTCATGGTGGTCTATTATTTCTTTGGCGGCATCGTCGCGATTTTCTCAGCCATTGCCAACGTCACCATCGTGATCGGCGTGCTCGCCAGCCTCGGCGCGACCCTGACCCTGCCGGGTGTGGCGGCGCTGGTGCTGACCCTCGGCATGGGTGTCGACGCCAATATCCTGATTTTTGAGCGTATCCGCGAGGAGCTGAAGGCAGGCAAGAAGCTGCGCAGCGCCGTGATCGGCGGTTTTGATAAGGCGTTCTCAACCATCATCGACGCCAACGTGACCACCCTGCTCACGGCGATCATCCTGATCTGGTTTGGCACCGGGCCGGTCAAGGGCTTCGGCTTCACACTGGCCATTGGTATCTGCGCCTCGGTGTTCTCGGCGCTCATCATTACGCGGGCGCTCTTCGAGATCGTGCTCGAATACAACCTGTTCCAGAAGGTGCTGGGGCTCAAGGGACTGGGCATTCAGGGCGTCGACTTCATGAAGTTCCGCCGCCCGGCTTTCGCCGCCTCCTGGCTGATCGTGCTGATCGGCGTGCTCGCCACCTGGCTGCACTGGGATCAGATTTGGGGCATCGACTTCACCGGTGGCGATCAGGTCACCATCACGGCAGAGGAGCCAATTTCCTCGGGCGAAATCGAGAACTTTGTCCGCGATCAAGGGCTGGGCGAGGTCGATGCGGTTTACCAGACCGACATCGGCACCGGCGAGCGCTACCTCAAGCTGCAAACCGAGCTGGATCAGGGGCGCGCCATCTTTGCGGCGCTGCAAGAGGCCTACCCCGAGGCGGGCTTCGAGGCGCAGAGCTTCACGCAGATCGGCGCGGCCGTCAGCCAGACCATTCAGTTGAATGCGCTCATATCGGTGGCCTTGGCATTGATCGGGATATTGCTTTACGTTGCCTTCCGCTTTGAAGTCGGCTTCGGCATTGGCGCAGTGGTGGCGACCATCCACGACGTGCTGATGACCATCGGCCTCTTCGTTGCCCTCGGCGAATTCTTCAACATCGGCAGCGGCCAGTTCACTGCGCCCATGCTTGCGGCCATCCTCATGATTGTCGGCTATTCGATCAACGACACCATCGTCGTCTTCGACCGTATCCGCGAGGAACTCCTGCTCAATCCGGGCATGAAGCTCTATCAAGTCATCAACTTCTCGGTCAACCGAGTGCTCAACCGCACTATCCTGACCAGTATCACGACCCTCTTGGCGGCGGTCTCGCTCTACATCTTTGGCGCGGGCATCATCACTGACTTCGCTCTGGTCTTCATCCTCGGCATCCTGACCGGCACCTTCTCCTCTGTCTTCATCGCCAGCCCCGTCTTCTTCTGGTGGCACAAAGGCGACCGCAAGCACGTCGAAGAACGCGAAATCCTCCCCAAATACGAATGGGACGCCTCCAG
>CAYQTM010000027.1:0-6405 GCA_964420355.1 uncultured Opitutales bacterium | reverse complement strand
CATACTCTGCGACTCACGCAAGCCTGTGGCTTTCATACGCAGAACTTTGACCTTTGACCTTTGAACTTTGACCTTTGAACTCCCCAAGTGCTTGCTCAACTCAAAAGCTATGGTGATCGGTTTGCTCAGTTTACGGCTGATGTGATCTACGATCGGCGCCGCGAGGGGAAGGCGGTGCGGGTTTATGCGCTTTTTTTGCGGAGTTTGTCCTATCTCTATGAGGCAGTTGTGAAGGCGCGCACCTGGCTCTATGAGAAGCGGATTTTCCATAATCAGCCGCTGGGGTGCATGGTGGTTGTGGTGGGCAACCTGACGATGGGCGGCACAGGGAAGACCCCGGTGGTTGAAACCTTTGCGCGGAGCCTGCGCGATCAGGGGCGCAAGGTCGCCATCCTGAGTCGTGGCTACAAGAGCCGCAAGGAGCCGCTTTTTCGCCGACTTTGGCGCGGCATTACGCATAAGGAGCCGCCGCCGCCCAAGGTGGTGAGCGATGGGGAGCGCGTGCTGCTCGACTCCGAGCTGGCCGGCGACGAGCCCTTCATGCTCGCGCGCAACCTGCCCGGCGTGGTCGTGCTGGTCGACAAAAACCGCGTCAAGGCCGGCGAATATGCGATTCGGCGCTTCGGCTGCGACACCCTGCTGCTCGACGACGGCTACCAATACCTGCCGCTCAAGGGGCGGCTGAACCTCGTGCTGGTCGACAAAACCAACCCCTTTGGCAACGGCGCGCCCATCCCGCGCGGCATCCTCCGCGAGCCCATCGACCACCTCAAGCGCGCCAGCTACGTCTTTATCACCAAGAGCGACGGCAGCGACAGCTCGGCGTTGCGCGCGCAAATCGAGGCGGCCAAACCCGGCGTCGACATCATCGAGTGCAGCCACCGTCCACGCTACCTCAAGGCGCTCAACGGCGAGGAAGTGCAGCAACTGAGCCTGCTCGACGGCCAGCGGGTGGCGGCCTTCAGCGGCATCGCCACGCCCGAGGCCTTTGAGGGCTTTTTGCGCAAATTCGGCGCGGAGCTGAGCTACAACCGCCGCTTCCTCGACCACCATCGCTTTTCCGAGCAAGAGCTGGAAGACCTCTTCGCCGGAGCCAAAGCCGCCGGTGCCCGCTACGTCATCACCACCGAAAAAGACGCCGCCCGCATCGACCCGCGCTTCAACCCGCCGCTGCCCTGCTACTACCTCCGTCTCGACATCGAAATCCTCAATGGAGCAGCCGACTTCGACGCCGCCGTCAACCGCATCTGCTTCCCACGCCAGAACCTCGCGCCGACCCGCCCACCCATGCTCGACCCAAACGCGAGCGACGCCTGAGCGGATTTTCGCGCTGAAATATTTTGCCTGAGGCGCGGGGGCGGGCTAGAGTCGGGGCGCTTATGGAAACTCGACTGATGCGCGGGCGCGAGTCGCTGGTGCGCTGGCTGGAACAGTTGGAGGCGCTGGCGGAGGCCTGCCTCTGGCGGCAGCCCTTTTTCCGGCGGGCATGGGTGGAGTCGTGGCTGGAGACGGCGGGCAGCGGGCTGATGCCGGTGGCGCTGGGGATCGAGGAAGACGGGCGGCTCTGCGGCTTTTGGCCTTTTTTTGAATACCGGACGATCTTGGGTCGGGGCTTGTGGCCGATGGTGGGCGAGTTTGCGGATTTCTTCGACCCACTCTACGACGGGCGTCCCGAGGTGCTCGGAGCACTGGCCGCGGGGCTTGAAAACAGCCTCGGCAGGCGCGGTTATGCCTTTGCCTGGGTGCCGTGCCTGAGTGCGCGCTTCTTCGAGCAGTGCCACCGCTGGCCGCTCGACACGCCCCACCCGCAGCGTCTCATCCGCCGCCGCGAGCGCAATCCCATCCTGCGCATCGAGGGCAGCTTTGCCGACTGGGAAGCGCGCCACACCAGCCCCCGCTCGCGCAAAAATATGCGCCGCCAGCAGCGGATGCTCGCCGCGCGCGGCACGGTCGCCTTCGAGCACTGGGAGCACCCCGACGACCTCCGCAGCCTGCTGCGCCTCTGCGCCAGCATCGAGCGCCAAAGCTGGAAGGGCGAGCGGGGTCGCGGCCTCTGGAGCAGCCCGCGCTTTCGCCATTTCTACCAAAAGCTGCTGCCGCGCCTCGCCGAAGAAGGCCGCCTGCGCCTCGACACCTTGTCGGTCGACGGCCATTACATCGGCTACCAGATCGGCCTGCGCGAGCCCAACTGGTATGGGCTGCACAGCATCGCCTACCTGCCCGAATACGCCAAGATGTCGCCCGGCAAGCTCCTCCTGCGGCACTTCATCGAGCAGTGTCACAACGCGGGCGAATTCGCCACCCTCGACTTCTTGCAGGGCGCCTTCGACTACAAACTGCGCTTCGCCAGCGAGGTGATCGACCTCCACGACCTCAGCCTCTTCGCGCCCACCCTGCGCGGGCGACTCGTCCGCTGGTTGATGGGGCATAAGCGCCCGCCAAGCGATCAGTCATTACCGTGATCGGTGGAGTCGCGCTGAACGATGCGCCCGGCCGCCGAGTAAAAGAAGGTCGCCGACCAGGTGATCGCAAGGAAGCCCGTGAGCGCCTCTATCACCGCCAGCACGCGAAACCCATCGGTTGGGTAAAACTGCGCCATGCCAAGGGTCGAATAGCAGATACCGGAAAAATACAGATAGCTCAACCAGCTTCTATCAAAATTGCCGGTGAATCCGCCCATCCAGCCGTTGAGATGGAGGACATAATAGGCGATGGCGAACACGAGGATTTGCAGCAGGTGCGCGACGGCCACAAGCACCATCAAGAGTGCAGGCCGCGGAACCTTGCGCGTATTCATCCGATGCGCCGCCAGGCCAATGCCCTTCAGGCAGACATTATGAATCATCATGCAGACAGTCAGAAGAAAGAGCCCCAATAGCAGAGAAAACCACATACCGGCTCAGGCGCAGGTTACGCGCCAGCTTGCCTCGACAAATGAATTAGCCGAAATGCCGCGCTATCCGTTGGAGGGCGGTGCAGGCTTGATGTTCTTACTGCGGATTTCGTCGATTTTTTGGATGAAGCGGCTGTGGTGGGCTTGCCAGAGGGCGGCGAGGATGTAGAGGGCGGCCATCGTCAGGAAAATCCAAGGGAGCCAGCCGAGGGCTTCGACGAAGACGCCGCGCTGGAGGGCGTCCGCGCCCAGCTCGGGCGAGCGGGTGGCGAGGTCGTCGCGCAGCACTCCAGTGAGCAGGGCATAGCCCGCTGAGGCCAGCCCGTAGGCGAGATTGAAGGCGAGGCTGCGGAAACTGAGGACGGTGGCGCGCTGACGCTTGTCGCTGAGGCGGTTGAGGTAAAAGCTGAGGAAGAACCCCAGCAGGCTCATCAGCATGAAGATTGGAACCACGGGGATGAGTCCCCACCACTCCCAAGTCTGCGCGATACCGAAAAGTGCGCCAAGGGTCAGCCCGAAGAGCAGCCAGAAGTTGAAGACCGGGCTGCGGTGCTCGGCCAGCCAGCGTCCGGCGATGGGCACCAGCACCCCAAGCGCCGCCGTAGTAGCGCCCACCACCCCAAAGGCGGCCTCGGGCAGACCGATCACGCGGTAATACTCGCTGGTCATGGTGACGAAGGTGCGTATGACGCTGTCGAAGAGGAAGCCGGCCACGATCAGCATGAGGGCGGCGGGCGTGCGCCCGATCCAGCGCGCAGCCTGCAAGATGGTGCGGGAGCTGTCGGCGATGGAGCGTCGCAGCCGAGCCAGCCCGCGCTCGGAGGCCGCGTGGCGCTCGTCTTCGGTGGGGATGTTGCGCATCCGCAGCGCCACCAGCAGGGTGAGCACCGCCGTGCCCAGCCCGAGAAATAGTGGCAGGCGCATGCTCAGCTCCTTGCCGATGTCTGCCTGAAAGCCCACCGCCGCCAGCGTGGCCTCCAGCGCCGAGGCATCATACAGAAAGGCACCCAGCAGCAGCGCCACTACAAAGCCCGCCGACTGGAGCTGCATCATGCGCTGGAGCACGCGCGGCCACTGATCCGCCAGCCCGCGCGCGTCGAGCGAGTCGTAGGCCAGCGCCTCATCGGCTCCACTGGCGGCGGCCTCGGCGGCTCCGCTCAGCACGCGATTGAGCAGCATCACGATCAGCAGCCAGACACCGCCGTTGATCGGCGCGAAGGCCAGCAGCGCCATCTCCACCACCATCAGCGCCCCAGCATAAACCACCAACTGGCGGCGCCCCACCACGTCGGCCAGCGCACCCGAGGGCACTTCCAGCAGCACAATCGACACCGCCCAGACGCCATTCAGCAGGAGGAATTGCTCCAGCGTCAGCCCAAAATCCAGAAACAGAACTGTGAAGATTGGGTAGTAAAACCGCGCATTGAACAGCACCCGAAACGCCAGAAACAGGCGCACATTGCGCACCGCAAAGGGCGACTCGGGCATGGCACTAGGCTGATTTTCGGGCACGCCTATAGCTGAACCCGCCAAGTCGCCTTGGCAAGCCCGCAATGCAGATCAGGCGGTGGCGGGGGCTTCGGCATCGAGGCCGAAGATGGCTTCGGCGTAGGCCTCGGGGTCGAAGGGCTTGAGATCTTCGGCGGATTCGCCGAGGCCGACGTAGAAAATCGGTAGTTGCAGTTCGCGGTATATGCCCGCGAGCGCACCGCCTCGGCTGGTGCCGTCCAGCTTGGTGATGATGAGCCCGGTGAGGTTGAATTCGCGGTGGAAGACGCGCGCCTGCTCGATGCTGTTGGTGCCGAGGCTGCCGTCGACCACCAGCCAGGCGTGCTGCGGTGCGGTAGGGTCGAGCTTCTGGCAGACGCGGCGCACTTTCTTCAGCTCGTTCATCAGGTTGTCCTTGGTGTGCAGGCGCCCGGCGGTGTCGAGCAGCAATACATCGGTCTTGCGCGCCTGAGCCGCATGCAGGGCGTCGTAAGCGACGGCGGCGGCGTCGGCACCGTGCTGGCTCGACACCAGCGGCACGTCGAGGCGGTCGGCCCAGGCGCGTATCTGCTCGTTGGCCGCCGCGCGAAAGGTGTCGCAGGCACCCATCAGCACGGTTTTGCCCTGCGACTGGTAGCGCGCGGCGAGCTTGGCCGTGGTGGTGGTTTTGCCCGAGCCGTTCACGCCGACCAGCGCCACCACCAGCGGTTGCGCTTGCGCGAAATCGATCTCGCCACCCGCGCCCGCCAGCACGCGCTTGAGCACCGCCGCGCCAATCTCCGCCGCCGCCCGACCCCGCAGATTCTTGTCCTTGCGGTAGGCCTGCTGAATTTCGCCGATAATCTCCTCGGTCGTCTCGACCCCGAAATCCGCCTCGTAGAGTGCCTCTTCGAGGTCTTCCACGCTCTCGGCGTCCAGCGTCTTGCCGCCAAACAGCCGCTTGGCCACCTTGTGAAAGGTCGGCGTCTGCTCGCGAAACACCTTCTTGAACTGGTCAAAAAATCCGGCCATACCCAACCAAAGCATTGCCCGCCCGCTCAGGCGAGCCTGTTTTGCGGATCGTCGCCGCCGCGCTGGCGCAGAAAGGTCTCGCGCCAGGGGTAGTCGCGCAGGACGTCCTTCTCGATGCCGAGCCGCCAGAGCGCGAGCTGGAGCGCCTCGACCGAGGCGAGCCCGCCGCTGGGGTCGAGCGCGTTGTAGCCTTGGCGCGGGTAGGCGGTCGGGGCGAGGTGCCCGAGCGTGCGGCGGATCGGCTGGCCAGTCAGGCGGCGTTCGAGCTGCGGGAGCAGCCGCCAGGTGCTGTCGAGGATGAGCAGCGGGCGGGCGGGCGCAGCGTCCTCGGGGCGGAGCGGCGCGCCTTCCATGCCGAGCAGCAGGCAGTCGCTGGCGTCGTAAAGGCCATCGGGGCGCGCCTCGACGAAGCGGATCTCGGGGTCGCCGAGTAGGGGCTGGAGGCTGCACTTGCTGCGGCGCTCCTTCCAGTGGCGCAGCACGACCGCGCGCACGGGATGGGCGGGGTCGGCCAGGCGCAGGGGGTCGGGTGGCGGCGGCGGACTCATGGCGCGGCAGGGGTTGCGGCGGCCATCGCGAGTCCGGCGATGTGACCGGTTGTCCAGGCGGCCTGAAGAGTGAAGCCGCCCGTGATGCCGTCAATGTCGCGCGTCGCCCCGGCGAAGTGCAGCCCCGGCACGATCCGGCTTTCCATCGTGCGAAAATCGACCTCCTAGAGCCGCACGCCGCCGCAGGTAACGAACTCCTCCTTGTTGGTCGTCTTGCCCTCGACCCGCAACCGCCCGTCGGTCAGCTCGCGCACCAGCGCGCTGGCCTGAGTCTTCGGGAGCTGCGCCCAGGTCGTCTCGGGCGCGATGCCTGCCGCCTCGACCAGCCGCTCCCAGAGGCGGCGCGGCAGGGCTTCCACACGGCGATTTTTCACAGTGGCCTTGCCGTGGGCGCTGCGCCAGCCCTTAAACTGCGCCGCGAGCGCCGCTGGTGTGGCATCGCCGAGCCAGTTGACCCCAATCTCA
>CAYQTM010000026.1:4632-10593 GCA_964420355.1 uncultured Opitutales bacterium | reverse complement strand
GGGGAAGTGCCCGGGCACCCAGTCGATAATCACGCCGAGGCCGTTTTTGTGGCACTGGTCGACGAAATACATGAAGTCGGCGGGCGTGCCAAAGCGGTTGCTGGGCGCGAAGAAACCGGTGACCTGGTAGCCCCAGGAGCCGGAGAAGGGGTGCTCGGCGGGCGGCATCAGCTCGATGTGGGTGTAGCCCATCTCCTTGACGTAGGGGATCAGCTCGCCTGCCAGCTCGCGGTAGGTCAGCGGGCGCCCGCCGTCCTCGACCACGCGCCGCCAGGAGCCGAGGTGCACCTCGTAAACCGAAACCGGCGTGCTGTTCCAGTTGGTGTTCGCGCGGCGGGCAAGGTAGTCCTCGTCGTGCCAGCGGAAGTTAGAGATATCCTCGATAATTGAGGCGTTGTGCGGCGGCGATTCGAAGCTGATCGCGTAGGGGTCGCTCTTGAGCCGCAGGTGGCCATCGGCACCGATGATTTCGTATTTATACTTCTGCCCGACCTTGAGACCCGGAATAAAAATCTCCCAGACGCCCGAGTTGCCCAGACCCCGCATCGGGTGGTAGCGGCCATCCCAGCGATTGAAGTCGCCAACCACCGAGACGCGCCCCGCCGAGGGCGCCAAGACCCAAAAGCGGACGCCCGGCACCCCGTTGACGGCCCGCACATGCGAGCCCAGCTTCTTATACACCTGCAAGTCCGTGCCCTCGTTGAACCAGTAGAGGTCATCCTCGCTGACAGTGGGCAGGAAGCTGTAAGGATCGTAAAACTGGCGCACCTCGCCATTGAACAATTCCGCCCGCAGGCGATAGGGGAAGACCTCGCTGCGCCCCTCGATCTTGCCCTCGAAAAAGCCCTCGTCGTCCACGCGCTCGAGCGGGTAGCGCTGCTCCTTCCCATTGCTCAGCTCGACCACCTCGCAGCTCGCGGCATCTTGCAGGAAGGCGCGCACCACCAGCCCGCCCGACTGCTTGCCCTTGGCGGCAACCGGGTGCATCCCCAGCAGGGCATGCGGCTGGCCGTTGCAGGCCTCGAGGATGCTGTCCAGCTCGGGGTTTGTGGTGTAAGTTGCCTTGCGGGGAGCCTTCGGCTTGGGTGTTTTTGAAACAGACATAAGGAGTCATTGAGGTTGAGAGCGCAATTTCAGTTTGGCTAAAGTGACGCCCTTGCAGCCCGCCGTCAACCGCAACCCGCTCAACGGCTTTCAACACATGCTCGAAAATTCTCGGCTGGCGAGGGGGGCGAGTCGGGAATTTTTGGTGGGTTGGGGGCTCTCATGATTGGTGCGGGCGCTTGACGCGGGGCGGGGTGTCTATTTGCTGATGTGGACTATGTTGCCTTTTTCTTATGGAACCCGAAACCTGCTGCGCGATCCTGTGCGCTTGTTGCAAAAGGTGGGTGGTGCGGCGCTGGTGGTGTTTCTGGTGCTGGCGGCGGGGAGCTTTGATGTGGGGATGGATCGGCTGCTGAGTGGGTCGGGGTCGCCGCAGAACGTGATTTTGCTGGGGGCGGGCTCGGAGGAGAGTCTCGAGCGCAGCCAGGTGGTGCCGCAGGTGGAGACACTGGCGGCGGCGGGTGTGCGCGGGATCGAGCAGCGGCTCGGGCGTCCGGCGGTGTCGGGCGAGGTGCATTACATGGGCGAGCTGGTGGTGCCGGGGCAGAGCGAGGCGCAGGCGCTGCTGCGCGGGGTCAGTCCGGCGGCCTTCGAGGTGCACCGCTCGGTGCAGATCATCGACGGCAGCTTTCCGCGTCCGAGCGAGGTGCTGGTGGGACGGCTGGCGCACCATGCGCTGGGGGTGCCCGCCGAGGCGCTGGCGATTGGCGAGACGGTGGCCTTCGAGGGGCAGACCTTCACGGTCGCCGGGCACTTTGCTGCGCCCGGAACCGTTATGGAGTCGGAGCTATGGTTCGACCGCGCCGATTTGATGACCCTGATTCAGCGCGAGACCTTTTCCTGCGTCGTCATGCGGATGGAGTCGCCCGCCGGGTTGAGCGCCGCCGATCTCTTTGCCAAGCAGCGCTTCGATCTGGAGCTGGCGGCGATCCGCGAGAGCGACTACTACGCGCGGCTTTCGGGGTTTTACGCGCCCATTCGCGTGATGACCTGGGTGACGGCGCTGCTGATCGCGGCGGGTGCGGTGTTTGGCGGGCTGAACATGCTTTATGCCGCCTTTGCCTCGCGCATCCGCGAGATGGCGACCCTGCAGGCTATCGGGTTCTCGCGTCCGGCAATTTTTCTTTCGATCTTGCAGGAGAGCCTGATCGCGACCCTGCTCGGTAGTCTTGTGGCGGCTTTTGTGGCGCTCTGGCTGATCGAGGGGCAGGCGGTCGACTTTTCAATGGGCACTTTTCACCTCGAAATCACCGGCACGGTAGCAATGGCCGGGCTGGCCACCGGGTTGCTGCTGGGGCTGATCGGTGCGATTCCGCCAGCGCTGCGCTGTCTGCGCATGGCCTTGCCCACCGCCCTGCGATCCTGAGTCTTTATATCCTAATATCCTAATTTATGTATATGAAAAACAAAGTATATAAATCCATGCTCGTCCTGAGCACTATTCTTGCAAGTGTCTTTTTCGCTGGCTGCGGCGAAGGCGGCAACGCCCAGAGCGACCGCGCGGCAACGGCCTCGCCTGCCGAGTTGGAGGCGATTTTCGTGGCCGAGGCTCCCGAGGGTGCCCAGCCGGTCAAGTCGGTGATCGACGCGCCCAAACAGGGCGAGGCGGTGGTGGTCAGCGGTCAGATCGGCGGGATGGTCGAGCCTTTTGGCGAGGGCTATGCCCTCTTTATGCTGGCCGACGAGTCGCTCATGTTCTGCGATGAAACGGGCGATATGGCCTGCCAGACTCCTTGGGATGCCTGCTGCGAAGATCCCGAGAAGGTGAAGGCCAACCGCCTGCTCGTCCAGTTCGCCGATGCCTCGGGCGAGGTATTGCCGCACGGCTACGGGGGGTCAATGGGCTGCAAGGGCTTGACCATGTGGTGGTTGCGGGCACGGTTAGCCAGGTCGACGATGCGGGCAACGTCATCATCAACGGCGAGCGACTCTACCGCGCGGGTCAGCCCTCGGCGACTCAATAGCGCGTCAGCCGTTTGACCGGCACGCTCGGCTTCTTGTCGGCTGCCTCGGCTTCGGTTTCGTCGGCCTCGCCCTCGGGGGTTGCGGGTTTGGGTCGGCGCAGGCCGAGCCGGTTCTGCACGTCGTCGATGCGCAGCTTGATGCCCGTTATTTTGGTGAAAGCCAGATAACCGGCCAGCCCAAAGGCAAAGGGATAGAGCACCAGAAGGGTGATGTCGCGCCCGAGGTTGAAGATCAGCACCATGCCCAAGCCGTAGAGCAGGAGGCGGAAGACCTCTTCGCCCATCAAATCCTGCCGCGCGAGCAGCGCCGAGTAACAGGCCATGATGAGCGCCGCCGCCAGCACCCCGAAGAAGGGGCCGAAATTGACCACACCCTGACCGATCACGCCGGTCGAAACCGAGGCACCGATGCCGCCCTGCTCGGCGGAGCCACCTCCACCCTGGCCGCGCGCAATCGCGTAGTCGACGCCGATCCGCGGCTTGTCTGGCCAGCTGGCACGCGGGATTGCGTTGGCCGCTTCGGCGATGTAGCGCTCGCCCCAGTTGGGCTTGAAGGTACCCTCCTCCATGAAATAATTTACCCAGGCCAGCTCCTCGAACATGTTCAAGCCCTCGTGCTTAACGTCCTCGCGGCGCTCGCGCTCGCCCGAGAGCACCTGCTCCAGCGCCACCGCGATGTTCTGGCTGGAGCGCACCTCGATGATGAATTCGAACCAGTAGTGAAAGGCTAGCAACCCCAGCACCAGCGCCGCCGCCCGCACCACCAGCCCGCCCTTGAGCCGGAAGAAAATCCAAGCGAGCAGCCCCGGCAGCACGGTCGAAATAATGGTGTTGCGGGTGCGGTCGAAGACGAAATAGGGCCAACTGAGGAGGATGCCGACAAAAGCCAGTGCGCGTGTGCGCGGATTTTTTGAAATGGCGGCGACCAGCCCGAAGGCGGTGGCAAAAAAGTTTTGCAGGTAGCCCGCGAAGGAGAAAACGGCGTCGAGCATACCGCCGCCTACGCGCCCGCGTGCCCAAGGGTATGCCTTTACCCCGTCCCAGGGCATGAAGAGTCCCTCGAAGTCCCAGTCGATGCGGGTCAGGGCGAAGAGCATCAGCAGGATATAGAGCCCGAGGAGGGCGGGGAACGTTTTGTCGATTAGCTTTTGAATCTCGGGGTGGTCGATCGCACCCTTGCGCACCAGCGTGATGATCATGCTCTTGCGGCGCTTGATAGACCCATTCATCATGCCGTGCACCATCGGCACGAAGGCGATGAAACCGACCTGAAAGAGCACGACCTGAAACCAGGCGCGCCCGAGCAGCGGCTCGCCGAAATTGTTCACATACAGCTCGTATTCGTTGTAGAGCGCGTCGCCGATATACCAGACAAAGACGGTGCCGAGCACCGCCATGCCGGGCAGACCCCAGCCGCGCTCGCGGTTGCTCCAGAAATATAAGCAGCCCCCCACCGTTACCGCAGCGGCGACCCAGCCCATGAATGGCAGCTCGATTTCCATAGTGTGAGAGGGTTAGCGGGCGGTGTCGACGCACTCGGGCGGTGAGCCGCTCTCGGCCAGCCAACGGTAAACAGCGAGGAAGTTATCGGCGATGCGCTCCCAGGTAAAGCGTTTTTCGACGAGGGCACGCCCGGCCTGACCGATGCGGTTGCGCTCGGTGGGTGGCATTTCGACGAGGCGGTCGAGGGATTGGGTGAGGGCGTCGAGGTCGAAGCGCGTGGGGATGGTGGCTCCAGCGGCACCGCCCTCGGGCAGGTTGCACTCGGGGGTGAGCACGGCGGGCAGCCCGTAAGACCAGGCCTCGAGCACGGCGACCGGCAGACCCTCGCTCTGGGAGGGCAGGACAAAGGCGCTGGCGCGGCGGAAGAGCTGCGCCTTTTCGTCGCCGAAGCGCGGCCCAACGAAGGTGACGGCGGGCGTGTCGAAGTCGAGGTCGGCGGTGGGCGTGTCGGTGGCGTCGGTGGTGTGCTCGCCAAAGTGCTGGCGGGCGCGGGTCTTGAGCGATTCGATGTAGCTGGCATCGCCCCAGCCAGCCAGAGCCAGGCACCACTCGCGGGCGGCTGGGTTTTGCTCGCGCAGGCGTGCCCAGGCGCCGAGCAGCAGATCCAGCCCTTTCTTGTGATGGAGGCGGCCGCGGTAGAGCAAGACGGGGCACCCCTGGGGTGGGGCAGGGGAGCGGGCGGGCAGGTCGACGCCGTTAGGAATGATCGCGATGGGCTGCTTGAGGCCGTAGGCGCGGATCGCCGCGCACTCGGGTTCGCAGAGGGCGTGCAGACAGGCGGCGTCGCGGAGGTGGGCGTTCTCGAATGCCAGACCTGCCGCCCGTTTCTTCCAGCCGGAGTTGCGCAGTGCCCATGGGTCGAGCATCCCGTGCGGCGAGACCACATAGGGGATTTTGCGCCGCCGACAGTGCTGGTGATTGAGCCAGGAGGCGCCCTGCCAAAGGCCGTGGACATGGGTGATGTCCGGCTGAAAATCGCGCAGGGCTCGCCCCATTCCTGCGGAAAACCCCAGCGCCCGAGGCCCCTGCATGGGATAGACCCTGCGCAGCACCTCGCCCCACTCGCCGACATCGGCCTCTGAATGCGCATCTGCCGAAGCCAGCGCCAGTTGTTCGAGTTCGCCCCGTCGCGCCAGCGCCTGCATCAGCGCCGCCATGGCATAAAAAATCCCGCCGCCAGCCCGCGAAGCCGACAAAGTAAGCCCGCAAACCTTCATCGGAGACCCTCCAACTTAAGGCCGCACGAAGGCGCTGAACTTTGCAAACACACAGGCATTAGCTGAGATGACGGCACAAATCCGTCGCAATTTAGCATCCGTCGGCACCGGTGAATCTTTTCGCCGCAGCTTCGAGCGGCTCCCTGCCTGCGGGGCAGGCAGGCATTGGGGGG
>CAYQTM010000026.1:0-4532 GCA_964420355.1 uncultured Opitutales bacterium | reverse complement strand
TTAATTCTGCGCCTGATTCGCAGTCGCTTTGATGGATTCGAGTTTGCTGGCGAAGGCTTCGATGACGTGCCGCCAACTGATCTGCTCGGCGGTGGCGCGGGCGGCGGCGCGGATTTCCGGCCAGCGCTCTCGGGCAGCGAGGGCGCGGTCGAGCGTCGCAAAAAAGCTGGCTTCGTTTCCGTATTCGGCGAGGAAACCATTTTCGCCGTCGCGGATAAGCTGGCGGGGCGCAGCGTAGTCGAAGGCCACTACGATCAGGCCGCTGGCCAGCGCCTCGGTCACTACGTTGCCAAAAGTCTCGGTCAGACTTGGGAAGATAAAGAGGTCGGCGGAGGCGTAGTGCCGCGCCAGCTCCTCATCGCGGCGCATCCCGGCGTAGTGAAATTCAGGGTGGCGTCCCTCCAGCGGCTTGCGCTCCGGGCCGTCGCCCACGAAGACGCCTCGGCTGGCCGGTTCGGCAGCGGACAGGTGGGCGAAGGCGCGCACCGCGAGCGGCAGATTCTTCTCGGCGGCCATTCGGCTGACATAGACCGCGACCGGTGCCTCGCCCACCGCTTCCCACTCCGCGCGCAGGGCAGGGTCGCGGTGTTCCGGCGAAAACTGCACCGTATCGACCCCGCGCCCAAAGAGCTGGACATTGTGCACGCCCGCCGCTCGTAGCTCTTCGCAAGTGCCCTCGGACGGCGCGAAGGTGGCGAGCGTGCGGTTGTGCGCCCATCGCAGAAAGCCAGTCGTCGCCCGTTGCAGCGCCGCCCAGCGATAGTGCTGCATATACTGATTAAAGTTGGTGTGGTAGCCGCTGACCACGCACACCCCGAGTCGCCGCGCCAGCCCGGTGATGGCCAGCCCGAGCGGCCCCTCGGTGGCGATGTAAACGATGTCCGGGCGCTCGGCCTCCCAGCGATGCCGCACCCGCCGCCGCACCGGCAGCCCAAACTGCAAGCCGGCGTAGCCCGGCAGGGGCAGCCCCGGCACCAGCACCTCCGCATACGGGCGCTCGGGCGGCACCTGCCGGTCGATGCGCTGGCGGGGGCGAACCACGCTGACCCGGTGCCCGAGGTTGACCATCGCCACCGCCAGCCGCTCCAGTGTCATCGCTACGCCATTGACCTCGGGCGGATAGGTCTCCGTGACGATGCAGAGGTGCATGGCGCTGGGCGTTTGAGGCTCTTAGCGACCGTAGATGCGCGCCAGCTCGGCGAGGTAGCCGGCGTTCTCGCGCCAGAGCTGATCGAGTTGCTCAGCGGTAAAGCGCCACTGCCAGTTGCCCTGCGCCTCGCCCGGCGTGTTCAGCCGCGCCTCGCGTCCGAGGTTCATCAAATCTTGCAGCGGCACGACACAGAGCCGCGCTACCGAGCGGTAGGCTGTGCGGATCAAGTCCCAGTTGGGCGAGTCTCCACCTGTGCCGAGATAGCAGCGGTAGTTGTGGCGCTCATATTCTGGTGCGTGCATATACCAGCCAATGGATGTGTCATTGTCATGTGTGCCGGTATAGACCACCTGATTGGGCACCATGTTATGGGGCAGATACGGATTCTGCGCATCATTCACAAAAGCAAACTGCAAGACCGCCATCCCCGGCAGCCCGCTCTCATCGCGCAGCGCCCGCACGGCATCGGTCACAATCCCCAGATCCTCGGCGGTAATCTTGGCCTCGGGCATCTCCGCGTGCAACTTTTCAAAAAGCACCTTGCCCGGCCCCTGCCGCCACTCGCCTGCCCGCGCATCCTGAGCATCGGCGGGCACGCTCCAGTAGTCCTCGAAGCCCCGAAAATGGTCGATCCGCACCTGATCATAGAGGCGGAAGAGCGCCTTGAACCGCTCGATCCACCAGGCATAGCCATCCTGCTTCAGTCGCTCCCAGTCGTAGAGCGGATTGCCCCAGAGCTGCCCTTTTTTCGAAAAATAATCGGGCGGCACGCCAGCCACCGCCAGCGGCTGCCCATCCTTATCCAATTGAAAATACTCCGGGTGCGCCCAGACGTCCGCGCTGTCCCGCGCGACAAATATCGGCGCATCGCCCATGATCTCCACGCCCTTGCCCGCCGCATAGCGCCGCAGCTCATCCCATTGCGCAAAGAAAAAATACTGGTAGGCAGCCTGTCGTTCCACCTCATCCTTGTCAAAGCCCTTGGGCAACTTGCCCTCGCGCGCATCCCCATAAAACCGCTGCGCCTTCGGCCACTCGAACCAAGGCTTCCCCTTGAAGTGGCTCTTGAAGGCCTGAAACCAGCAGTAAGGCTCTAGCCAGAAGCTCTCGCGCTCGCGAAACTCCTCAAAGCTCATCGCCGCCACCCGCGTCTGGGGCTTTTCAAGGAACTTGCGCGCCGCCTTTTCGAGAATTGGCCAGAACACCTGATAGAGCCGCCCGTAGTCGACCCGCTGCCGCGCCAGCGCCTGCAAGGGCTTCAAATCCTGCGCATCGAGCAGCCGCAGCCCGACCAGCGCGTGCATATCGATCAGATACGGATTCCCCGCGAAAGCCGAGAACGCCTGATAGGGCGAGTCGCCAAAGCCGGTCGGCCCGAGCGGGCAGATCTGCCACTGCTTGAGCTTGGCTGCCGCAATAAAATCGATCAGCCGCCGCGCGGGCACCCCGATATTACCGATCCCGGTATCCGTCGGCAGCGAAGTTACATGACAGAGAAGCCCGGCACTCCGGTGCTTCAACCAATTAAAGAGCGGTTCACCCATCGCCCGCATCCTCACCCGCCCATTGGCGAAGTTCAAGCCCAGATCGCCCAGCAGCGAGCTTTTTCGGGCGGCGGATGCCTTTTCGACCTGCAGCGACAAATGAGACCGAAAGTGCGCTTTGCATACGAGCAAGCCCTTAGCCGATGGAACCCATTGATCTGCTCTCGGTCTTTGACGGATCGGTGTTTTTTTCTATTGTTACGGATTATGGATAATCGATTCAAAACCCTATGGACTCGCGGTGGTTTCGCGGGTCTCTCTATCATTGCCATCAGCGCACTGAGCGTGGCCAGTTTGCAGGGTCAGCCCAATGGCGAGGCAACCACTACGCTGGAAGAAGAGCCGGCGCTCAAGCTGGACTTTGATCCGCTCGAGCGCGGCAATGCGACACCGGTGTTGAGCTATGCGGACATGCTCGAAGGGGTGACGCCCTCCGTGGTGGCCGTTTTCACGCGGCGTATTGTGGCTGTGCGCCAGAATCGCATGGATCCCCAGAATCCTCTGGAGGATTTTCTGCGGCGTTATTACGGGATGCCCGCGCCAGAGACCCAACCTCAGGAGCCCGAGCGCGAGCGCGAGCAGGCGGTGGGCGCGGGCTCGGGCGTGATCGTGACCGAGGATGGCTATGTGCTGACGAACAACCATGTGATTAGCGACCGCGGCGGCGAGGTGGTTGACCGCATTCTCGTGCGCCTGAGCGATGGGCGCGAGATCGAGGCCGAGCTGATCGGGCGCGATCCGCAGACCGATGTCGCCGTGTTGAAAATCGAGTCCGACGATCCGTTGCCCGCCGTGACCCTCGCCGACAGCGAGAACATTCGCGTGGGCGACGTCGTCTTTGCGATTGGCAACCCGCTGAGCGTCGGCGTGACCGTCACTCAGGGCATCGTTTCGGCGACCAATCGCACCGAGCTGGGCATCCTCGGGCGCGGTGGTTTTGAAAACTTTATCCAGACGGATGCCTCGATCAACATGGGCAACTCCGGTGGCGCGCTGATCGATGCGCGGGGTCGCCTGGTCGGGATCAACACCGCCATCCTCTCGCGCACTGGCGGCAACATCGGGATCGGCTTTGCCATTCCGTCCAACCTCGCTCGCGACGTCATGCTCAGCCTCGTCTCCGATGGCGAGGTGCAGCGTGGCTTCCTCGGCATCATCATGCAGTCGCTCACGCCCGAGCTGGCCGAGGCCTTCGACCTCAAGCTCGCGCGCGGCGCGGTGGTGCTCGACGTGGCCGAGGACACGCCCGCCGAGGCGGCTGGCCTGCGCGCCGAAGACATTGTCACGGCGGTCGACGGCAAGGAGATCGACTCCAGTTCGGAGCTGCGGCTGATGATTGCGCAGATGCCGCCCGGAAGCGAGGTCGAGTTGTCGATTCTGCGCGGCGGCGAGGAGATTACGAAGACCGTGACGCTCGGCAGCCTCAAGGCGGGGCTGGCCGGGCTGGGCACCGAGGTGCGTCAGGGCCCGCTCGAAGGGGTGTCGGTGGTGCCGCTCAGTGATGTCCTGCGCGAGCAATACGAGGTACCCTCGGAGATCGAGAAAGCGGTGGTTGTCACCGAGGTTGCGCCCGATTCGCCGCACTTCGACTCGCTGACGGCGGGCGTCGTCATCATTCGGGTCAACGGCGCGCGCGTCACCACACTTGAGGAGCTGGGCGATGCGCTGCAAGCGGGCGTTAACCGCATTTACGGCTGGGACGGCCAATACGGCTTCACCCTGATCCGCGTCGAGTAGGGCAGGGCGCGACGCATGGCAGCGATGGAAATCTCGGTCTTTGCGCCGGCGCAAGTGAACCCCTCTCTGGCGGTGCACGCGCCGCGCGAAGACGGGTTCCC
>CAYQTM010000025.1:0-10609 GCA_964420355.1 uncultured Opitutales bacterium | reverse complement strand
GTGGGGCGCACTGCTCGACCGCCTGCGCCTCGACGAGGCGCGCAGCGCCAAGGGGGCTGAGGGCGTGCGGCAGGTGGCAGCGCTGCCCGATCCCGTGGGCGAGGAGATCGGGCGGCTGGTGCCCGCGAACGGGCTGGACATCCGCAAGGTGCGCGTGCCGATCGGGGTGGTGGGCATCATTTACGAGTCGCGGCCTAACGTAACCGTGGATTGCGCCGCCCTCTGCCTGAAAAGCGGCAACGCCTCGATCCTGCGCGGCGGCAAGGAGGCTTTTCACAGCAACACCATCCTCGCCGAGATCATCCAGCAGGCGCTCGGCTCGGCAGGACTCGACAGCATGGCCGTCCAGCTCATCCCGACCACCGACCGCGCCGCGATGAACGCCCTGCTCAAGCTCGATGACTACGTCCACTGCATCATCCCGCGCGGCGGCGAGGGGCTGATCCGGTTCGTGGCCGAGCACGCTCGGATGCCCGTCATCAAGCACTACCTCGGCGTCTGCTGCGCCTATCTCGACCGCGAGGCCGACCCCGCGCTGGCCGAAAAGCTGGTCGTCAACGCCAAGTGCCAGCGCCCGGGCGTCTGCAACGCCATCGAAAACCTCTTTATCCACCGCGACCGCGCCCCCGACCTCCTCCCGCGGGTGGCGCAGGCGTTGGCCGCCGAGGGCGTGGAGCTGCGCTGCGACCCCGCCGCTCAGGGGCTGCTCCAGCAGGCGCTGCCCGACCTCGCCACCAAGCCCGCCACCGAGGCCGATTTCAGCGAGGAATACCTCGACAAGATCATCGCGATCAAAATCGTTGACGACCTCACCGCCGGCATCGACGCCATCAACCGCTACGGCAGCGCCCACAGCGACCTCATCATCACCGAAGACGCCGTGGCCGCCGAGGTCTTCCTCAATGGCGTCGACTCGGCCACCGTTTATTGGAACGCCAGCACCCGCTTCACCGACGGCTTCGAGTTTGGCCTCGGCGCCGAGATCGGCATCTCCACCGACAAGCTGCACGCCCGTGGCCCGATGGGCTTGCGAGAGCTCTGCACTTATAAATTTAAAATCTACGGCAAGGGCGAAATTCGCGCCTGAAACACTGCTGTAATAGGGCAATACCAGACAACTGGTTGATTCCTTCAAAAAAGCGCTTGCATGATCGGCGAGAGCGTGAATAGTTGTGCGCATGATCGAATCACTCGTCGCCGTCGCCATGCTGCTCGCCAATCCCATGACCTGGCAAGAGGTCGTGGATCAAGACATCGAACCCAAGCAAGGGAGCGTCATTTTCCTGCACCCCGATGGGACAGGGGTCACCTCCTGGACGGCTCTGCGCCTGATCGACGAGGGGCCGGACGGGCTGATTCACTGGGATCGCATGGCGCAGATGGGCGTTTACCGGGGGCACCCGCTCGACTCGGTGGCCAGCAGCTCGCACGCCGGCGCGACCACCCACGCTTTTGGCAAAAAGGTGCCGAAGGACTCCTACGGCATGGCGGCGAAAGAGCCGCTCACCGCGCTTTCCGGCGAGCCGCTGAGCATCGCGATGGAGGCGCACGCGGCGGGCATCCCCACTGGCATCATCAACAGCGGCCACCTCGCCGAGCCGGGCACTGGCGTCTTCGCGGCCTCCTCCGAAACACGCCGCGACCGCACCGGCATCGCCGCGAAAATTCTCGATAGCGGCCTGCCGCTCATTATGGCGGGCGGCGAGACCCTGCTGCTGCCCGACGGCGAGCGCGGCCATTTCGATGTCGCCGGGGTGCGCGAGGACGGGCGCAACCTGATCGTCGAGGCGCGCGCCAAGGGCTACACCGTCGTTTACAACCGCGAGCAACTGATGGCGCTGGACGTCGAGGCGACCGAGAAGGTGCTCGGTGTGTTCGCCGCCAATCACACTTTTAACGACAAGCCGGAAGAGGTGCTGGCGGAAGAGGGACTGCCGCTCTTTCTCGACACCGCACCGACCATCGCCGAGATGACTGACTTCGCCCTGCGCTTCCTGTCGGCCAAGGGCGAGCGATTTTTCCTTGTCGCCGAAGAGGAGGGCACCGACAACTTTGCCAATAACGGCAACGCCATCGGCACCATCGAGGCCACCCGCCGCGCGGACGCTGCGATCGGCCACGTCATGGATTATATCGAGCAAAACGCGCGCACTCTGCTGGTCACCGCCGCCGATAGCAACGCCGGCAACATGGCCATCGCCTCGATCGACAATGACATGCAGCAGAAGATGCCGCTGCCCGCGCAATCACCACAGGGCGCGCCCATCGACGGACAGGAGGGGCCGAACTCCCTGCCCTTCCTCACCGCGCCCGACGCGCAGGGCACGCGCTTTCACTTCGCCATCATCTGGCCGGACTACGGCGACTACCACGGCGGCGTGATCGCCAAAGCGCACGGCCTCAACAGCGAATTCCTCCCCAACAACGTCCAGAACGCCGACATCTACAAGCTGATGTATGCCACGCTCTTCGGCAAGCTGCTCGACTGATTACAGCTCAAGGTTGTCAATCAGGCGCACTTGATCGACCCAGACAGCCACCATCAGCAGGCTCTTGCCAGACTGGGGATCACGCACGGGCTGCATCGTGTCGCGGTCGACGATCTTCACATAAATCACCCGCAGGCGACGGCTCTGCGTGAGGTAATGCGTGGTCTCGGCCACGATGCGGTCGACCACCCGAATGCCTTGGTCGAAGAGGCGCTTGCCCTCGCATAGCGCCCGATAAATGAGCCCCGCATCCTGACGCTGCCCATCGGTCAGATACTGCAGACGCGGGTCGAGCGCGACACCGTTGGCATCACGAACCGTCGTCCCCACCCCGATATCGACCGGCATATGCAGGTCGGCCACCATCTTGCGCACCACCGCCAGCTTCTGCGCCTCGACTTGCGAAAACACCGCCCAGTCCGGGCGCACCAGATTGAAAAGCTTGGCGTGCCAGGTCGCCACGCCCTTAAAATGCTGCGAGCGCGAGATGCCGCACAAATCCTTCGCCACCCACTGCTCGTCGATGTAGGTCGAAAACCGCTCCGGGTAAACCTCCTCGCGCGTCGGCAGGAAAACGATGTCCACCCCGCGCGCCCGGCAAGCCTCCAGATCGCCCTCGCGCTGACGCGGGAACTGCTCGAAGTCCTCGTTTGGCCCGAACTGGATGGGGTTCACGAAAATCGAAACGACCACCACATCCATCTTCTCCCGCGCCAGATCGACCAGCGAAAGCAGCCCCTCATGCAGCGCACCCATCGTCGGCACCAGACCGATCAGCTTGCCCTGCGACCGCAACTGAATCGCCCGCGACTGCATATCATTGACCGATTCAACAACTTCCATACTGCCGCAGTCCTGCACCAAAACCCGCCAAGCGTCAACTCTTCTTGGCTTTTTCACTCCAAATGTCATCTTTGAATTCACCCATCCCTCCACACCCCGCGAAAGAACTGCAACCACCATGCGCCCACCCATCGCTCACCATCGCACCGCTTTTCAGCCTCTGCTCCTCTGTGTCCTCTGCGCTCTCCTGTTCACAACCGGCTGCCAGCGCGAGGCCACTCCTGTCCCCGCCGACACCGCCTTCGAGCTGACCATCGGCGGCGTGCCCATCCGCGCCGAGATGGCACTCACGCGCGAGGAGCAGGCGCGGGGCCTCATGTTCCGCGAATCGCTCGCCGAGGACACCGGGATGCTCTTCGTCTTCCCCAAAGCGCGTCGCCAAAGCTTTTACATGAAGAACACACAGGTGCCCCTCGACATCGCCTACCTCGACCCCGACGGCGTCTTACAGGAAATCCACCGAGGCTACCCTTACTCCCTCGACCCGATACCCTCGCGCAGCCAGCGCATTCAGTTTGTCCTCGAAATGGAGCAAGGCTGGTTCGCCGACAACGGTATCCGCCTCGGTGCCCAACTCGACCTCGACTCCGTCCGCCAAGCCATCGACGCCCGAGGCTTCAACCCCAGCGACTTCGACTTCTAAAAAACTACGAATCATACCAATCTGCGCAAATCGCTGCCACGGCATGGGGTCGCGAAGCAGACAGCCCCGCCTCCTCCACATTCCGAGAGGCGCAAACCGTTGCAGACCAGACTCAACGAGATTCGTGGGGATTGGTGAGATTCGTAGTTCTCTCAACCCTCCGCGCGTCCGCGTCCAAAATCAGGACTCCTTCTTCTCGGACTCCTCGGCCTGAGGCTCCGTTGTCTCCGCAGCTTCGGTCTTGGGTTCCTCGGTCTCGGCCTTGGGTTCTTCGGCTTCGGCTTCCGGCTGGACTTCGGCAGTCGCGTTCGATTCCTCGGTGGCGACGGCGGCAGCGGGTGCGGCGGCTTCGGTGCTCTTGGCTTCAGTGGCCTGACCGGACTTGCGGCGCTTTTCGTAGCCGACATCATCCGCCTTCACGAACTCGATGAGCGCCATCGGTGCGGCATCACCGCGACGCGGCCCGAGCTTGTAAATACGGGTGTAGCCGCCCTTGCGTTGCATGAACTCGCCCGCCCACTCGTCGAACAGCTTTTCCACCGCCGCCTTGTCGCGCAGCTTGGCGAGCGCCAGTTGCTTGTAGTTATACTTCTCGAGGCGGCTGGTCAGCGGCTGCGCCTTCTTGGCGTAGGTGATCAGGCGCTCGATGAAGGGGCGCAGAGCCTTGGCTTTGGCCAGCGTGGTGCGGATGCGTCCGTGCTCGATGAGCGCGGTGCTGAGGGAGGCGAGCATCGCCTTGCGGTGCGTGCTGGTGACGCCCAGCTTGTGAGTTTGGTTCCGGTGGCGCATGACTGGAAAATATTCAGTGGTTTTTGTGCGGTGCCGCCAGTTCCGTCGGGGCACCCATCATAAAAATAATCAGCTCTCGACGGGGTGTTCGAGCAGGCGCTCGTCAATCTTCATACCCAGCGACAGACCCAGCTCTTCGAGCTTGTCCTTGATCTCGTTCAGCGACTTCTTGCCAAAGTTGCGGTATTTGAGCATCTCCTGCTCGCTCTTCATGGCCAGCTCGCCAACGGTCGTTATATTAGCGTTATTGAGGCAATTGGCCGCGCGCACCGACAGTTCGATCTCGTTCACGCTCATGTTGAGCAGCTTGCGCAGGCGATTCTGCTCCTCGCTGATCTCCTTGCTCTCGCTCTCGAACTCGACGTGCTCGGAGGACACCTGATCAAACACGTCCAGATGGTGGCGCATGATGCCCGCAGCCTGCTTCAGCGCATCGTCGGCGCTCACGCGCCCGTCCGTCCAGACCTCAAGAATCAGCTTGTCAAAGTCAGTCATCTGGCCGACTCGGGTGTTTTCGACCGAATACTTGACCAGCCGGACCGGGCTGAAGAGGGAGTCGATCGCAATCACGCCAATCGCCTGATCCTCCTTCTTGTTCTCGTCGCCGGGGCAATAGCCGCGTCCGACCCGCGCTTCCATCTCCATCAGGAGGCGGCGCTTGTTGTCGATCGTGCAAATGATTTGCTCGGGATTGATGACCTTGACGTCGGCCGGGCACTGGATGTCCGCCGCCGTCACCGGCCCGTCGCGATCGACATCGATGGTCAGGCGCTGGGTTTCGCGCTTCGACGACACCAGCAGCACCTTTTTGAGGTTGAGCACGATGTCAGTCACGTCCTCAACCACCCCTTCGATACTCTGGAATTCGTGCTGCACCCCGTCGATATGCACCGACGAGATAGCCGCACCTTCAATGGAGCTGAGCAGGACGCGGCGCAGCGCGTTGCCGAGCGTATGCCCATAACCGGTTTCAAACGGCTCCGCGACAAACTGCGCGTAGGTGTCCGTTGCGGTGTCTTCGACCTTGGTCAGGCGCTTTGGGAGTTCAAACTTACCGAGACGCTTTGGCATGATGCGGTTTCTAAAAAGTTGGAGGAATGACGGAAAAAAGGGTGGGAACGGGAAAACCGCCGACAATTTGCGGCGGTGGCGTTGGCGCGGGTGGCCAGTGCAATTAACGGCTGTAAAACTCCACGATGAGCTGGACGTTGACGCCCGTTTCAAGCTCATCTGCGTTGGGCAGGCGGCTGATTGTGCCGCGTAGCGAATCGGGGTTCAGCGCCATCCACTGCGGCGGCGTGCGGTAAGTGTTGTCCTCCAGCGCGCGGGTGGCGAGCTGGCGCGAGCTGGTGCGGTCGCGCACCTCGATCTCGTCGCCCTCGCTGACTTCGAAGCTTGGGATGTCGACCTTGCGTCCATTCACCCGCATGTGCCCGTGGCAGACAAACTGGCGAGCGGCCTGGCGGCTGCGGGCAAAGCCCAGCAGATAAACGATATTGTCGAGGCGGGTCTCCAGCAGTTGCAGGAAGATTTCGCCGGTGATGCCGCGCTTGCGCTTGGCTCGGTCAAAGGTGCGGCGGAACTGCTTCTCGGTCAGGCCATACATGTAGCGCAGTTTCTGCTTTTCGCTGAGGCCGATGCTGTATTCGCTCTGCTTGCCGCGGCGCATGCGCGGGCCGTGCTGACCCGGAGGATGCGGCTTGCGCTCCTGTGCCTTGGTCGGCTGGAAAATCGCCATGCCGAAGCGGCGATTGATGCGGGTGGTGGGTCCGGTGTAACGAGCCATTGCAAAAAAAGGTGTTGAGTAAAATTAGACGCGGCGGCGCTTGGGTGGACGGCAGCCGTTGTGCGGCACCGGGGTGACATCGACGATGGTCTGGACGATCAGGCCGAGAGCCTGCAGCGCGCGGATGGCGGAGTCGCGCCCCATTCCGGGACCCTTGACCTTCACCACCACTTCCTTCATGCCGTGCGACATGGCGACGCGCCCGGCGTCCTGGCAAACCACCTGCGCCGCATAGGCGGTCGACTTGCGGCTGCCGCGGAAGTTGCACTTGCCGGCGCTCGACCAGGAGATCACGTTGCCCTGCATGTCGGTAAACGTCACCTTGGTGTTATTAAAGGTGGCAAGGATAGTGACCATGCCGTTATGAATGTTCTTGCTGCCCTTCGCCCGGCGAATCTTCAACTCGCCGAGATCGTCGCGCAGCAGGTCGGCAGCGGTCTCCTCCTTCTTCTCGGGCTTAGCCGCTTCGCCTTCCTCGCCTTCGCCTTCCTTGGCCTCAGCGCCTTCGGCGGGCTTGGCTTCGGCTTTGGCCTTGGCGGGCTTCTCAGCTTTGGCTTTCGCCTTGGCCTCGGGCACCTCTGCGGTCGCGGGGGCAGCCTTGTTGTCTTCAGCCTCGGTGGCTGGTTTTTCCTCGTCGCTCATCGAAATGTTTCCTTATCTATAAAAGTGAAAAGCAGTTACTTCTTGCGGATGACGCCCACAGTGCGGCGTCCGCCCTTACGGGTGCGGGCATTGGTGCTGGTGCGCTGGCCGCGCACGGGCAGGCCGCGCTGGTGACGGAGTCCACGGTAAGACCGGATCGACATGAGCCGCTTGAGGTTGGCCGTGCGCTCGCGGCGCAGGTCACCTTCGACCAGATACTTGAGGTCGGCCACCGTCTGGGTGATCTTGCTCAACTGCTCGTCATCGAGCTGATGCGCACGAATGTCCGGGTCAACCCCGGCCTGTTCCAGCACGATTTTAGACCGAGTCGGCCCGATGCCATAAACATAGCGAAGGGCGTATTCGATCTTCTTGTTGTGGGGGATATCTACTCCGAGTAAGCGCGGCATAATCTGAAAGGTTTTAGCGACCCGTGAAAAGGACGTGAAAATAAAGAAAAATTTGGATTTTGAAAGCTATTTTTTCGGTTTTGTCAAGATTTCTGATCCCTCGCGCGAAATCAGCACCGTGTGCTCGAAGTGCGCGGCGGGTTTGCGGTCTTTGGTCACCGCCGTCCAGCCGTCGGCGAGCATCTCCACAGCGGAGTCGCCGAGGTTGACCATGGGCTCGATGGCAAGGGTCATGCCGGGCTTCAGTTTCGGCCCCGAGCCCTTGCGCCCGAAATTTGGAATCTGCGGATCTTCGTGCATGGTGCGCCCGACCCCGTGGCCGACAAAGTCGCGCACCACCGAGTAGCCGCGCTGCTGCACATAACGCTGCACCGCATTGGAAATGTCCCCGACCCGCTTGCCTGAGCGCGCGTAGCCGATGGCGTAGTTGAGCGCTTCTTCGGTGGTCTGCACGAGGCGGTCGACCTCTTCGCTGACCTCGCCGACGCGCACCGTGCGAGCGTTATCCCCGATGAAGCCCTTGTAGCGCACGCACACATCCACCGTGATGATGTCGCCGGGCTGCAAGACGCGCTTCATCGAGCCGATCCCGTGCACAATTTCCTCGTTGACCGAGAGGCAGGTGTAGGCCGGGAAGCCGCCGCGACCGTTATTATACTGATAGCAGGCGCTTTCGACACCGTGCTTCTCCATCTCGGTGCGCCCCATCTGATCGAGCTCCCAGGTCGAGATGCCCGGCACCACCGCCTCGCAAAGACGCTGCAAGATGGTCGCCGCGATGGCACAGGCCTCGCGCATCGTCTCCAGCTCCTCGCCTTTTTTGACCGGGATGTTGACCATAGGAATGAAAATCGGGCTACTTGACGAGACCCGCGATCAGGCCAAAGACAACCACCACGACGGTGATGATGATGATGGGACGCCACACGCTCCAGAACTCCTTGAAGCCGCCGGACTCGCTGGCGATCTGGCGCGTGCGCGAGGCACCACGTCCGCCGCGGCCACGAATCCGCCCCTTCTTGAGGAAGCCGTCGTAGTGACGTTGCAGCAGGTAGGTCTCAATCTGGCGCATGGTGTCGATCACCACACCAACGGTGATGAGCATACCCGTGCCGCCGAAGAAGAGCGCCACCCGTTGCGGGATGTTAAAGGAAAAGAGCAGGAAGTCCGGGAAGAGCGCGACCGAGGTCAGCATCAGGGCACCAGCAAAGGTCAGGCGCGTCATCACGAAGTCGAGGAACTTCGCGGTCGGCTCGCCGGGGCGGATGCCCGGAATGTAGCCGCCATACTTCTTGAGGTCGTCGGCAATCTGGATCGGCTTGAACATGATCGACACCCAGAAGTAGCTGAAGATGAAGATCATACCGCCGTAAACGATATAATAACCCGGCGTGCCCCAGGCGATGCTGGCCGAAATCTGATTGAAGAACCGAATGCCGGAAGCCGCACCCAGCGCATTCAAAATCTGCGTGGGGAACATCATGATCGCCTGCGCGAAGATGACCGGCATAACGCCCGAGTAATTGACCTTGAGCGGCAAAAAGCTGCTCTGCCCGCCATAGACCTTGCGACCGACCACGCGCTTGGCGTATTGCACGGGGATCTTCCGCTGACCCTGCGTCACCATGACGAGCGCGGCCGTCACCAGCAAGAGCAGGGTGATCATCATGATCGCGTGCGGGAAGCCCAACTCGGGAATCTCTCCGCGCAGCTCTGGCGGCACATTGAACATCTGGATGGCCTGCGCCACCGCGCCCGGCAGGTCGGACAAAATACTCACCGTAATCAGCAGCGAGATGCCGTTGCCGATGCCCTTCTGCGTGATCTGCTCGCCCAGCCAGACGAGGATCATCGTGCCGGTGGTCAGGAAGATGGTCGACGAGATGACAAAGAACCAGGGCCGAATCAGGATGAGCGACTCATCCGGCTCCAGCGTGAAGCCCTGAATCAACTGCCCGGGATTCCACTTGAGCGCCAGCAGGAGCAAGAGCGACTGAATGAAACAGATCGCCAGCGTCAGGTAGCGCGTGTATTGGTTGATCTTCATCCGCCCGACGTCGCCCTCCTGTTGCAGGCGCGCGATCGACGGGAAGACCGCTCCCATCAGCTGCATGATGATCGAGGCGCTGATGTAAGGCATGATGCCCAGTCCGAAAATCGCGCCATTGAGCAGCGCGCCACCGGTGAACATGTTGTAGAACCCGATGATGCTGGCACCCGTGCCCGAGGCGCTCTCAAAAAACTCCTTGATCGGCAGCGGATTGAAGCCCGGCAGCGGAATATTCGCACCCACGCGGGCAATCACGAGCATCATCCCAGTGAAGAAGATGCGGCTGCGCAACTCCGGGATTTTCAGGCTGTTGGTGAAGGCGGAAAGCATAGTGTCGCAGGTGTCAGGGGCTCTTGAGCAAAAACAGAAGCGAGCCGAGGCTCGCTTGCGTCAGGTTTAGCCTTCGCTCTCGCTCTCGGGTTTCGCGCTGGTCTCCTCGACCGAGCCGCCAGCGGCCTCGATCTTGGCGCGCGCGCTCTTCGAGACCTTGTCGGCGATCACCTTGACCGCGCGGTTCACCTCGCCGTCGCCCAGAATCTTGAGCGGGCGCTTGTTGTTGTCGACCAGCCCGGCCTTCTCGAGCGCGGCGCGGTCGATCACATCGCCCTCGATGCGGACAAAGTCATACACGTTTACCGTTTCATAAATGGTGGTGAAGCGAGCCGCATTGAAGCCGCGCTGCGGCAGACGGCGGTAGAGCGGCACGTGACCCGACTCAAAACCGGGACGCTGCGAGGCACCCGAACGCGCTTTCTGACCCTTATGACCGCGACCGGCCTGCTTGTCACCAATGCCCTTGCGCTTGCGATGGCGGCGTCCGGGGCTGGCTGGAATGGCGTGAAGTCTCATGGATTTCCCTCTAAAAAGTTGCGTGTTGCGAAGTAAAAATTAGTTGTGCGACGGGGTCGGCGGCGGCGGCGGGGCAGCTGGCGCGGGCTTGGGCTCGGCGGAGGCCTC
>CAYQTM010000024.1:0-10695 GCA_964420355.1 uncultured Opitutales bacterium | reverse complement strand
ATCGACTTCCTCGCCGCCCACGAGTAACCCACCATTCAAGAGCAGGGGAAACTACTAATCTCGGACATAAAAAACTTTGACCTTTGAACTTTGACCTTTGAACTCCGTTTGCGTTTATAGAGTAGGGTGAAGTCCCTGATGTCCTGCCATGAATAAACTGACCCTGCATATCTTGATCGCCCTGGCGCTGGGCGCGATCACCGGAGTGATTCTCAACTGGCTGCCCGAGGTGGGCTGGGTCGATGCCCTGCTCACCAACGGGATTTTTGAGCTGGTGGCGCGCGTGTTTGTCGCCTCGCTCAAGCTGCTGGTGGTGCCGCTGGTCTTCGTCTCGCTGGTCTGCGGAACGGCCAATCTCGACGATGCGCGACGGCTGGGCAGCCTGGGCGGCAAGACGATCGGCCTCTACCTCATCACCACCGCCATCGCGATCACCCTGGCGATGACTGCCGCCCTGATCATCCGCCCGGGCGTCGGCTTCGAGCTGCCCACCGAGGACGTCACCTTTGAGGCACGCGAGGCGCCCTCGCTGGTCGACACGCTGGTCAACATCTTCCCGACCAACCCCGTCGCCGCGATGGCCGAGGGAAACATGCTGCAAATCATCGTCTTCGCCATCCTCTTCGGCTTCGCAATGAACCTCTCGGGCAAGCCCGGACAGCGCCTGCTGAGCGCCTTTCAGGACATCAACGAGGTCATCATGAAGCTGGTCATGCTCATCATGCGCCTGGCTCCCTACGGCGTGTTCGCGCTGATCGCCCAGACCTTTGCCCGCGAGGGCTTCGACGCCTTTGGCAACCTGCTGTTCTATTTTTTCACCGTGCTCGGCGTGCTGCTCTTGCACGCGCTGGTCACCTACCCTACCCTGCTCAAGCTCCTCGCCGGACTGAATCCCGTCCGCTTTCTCCGCAAGATGTGGAAGGCGCAGGCCTTCGCCTTCTCGACCGCCAGCAGCAACGCCACCATCCCGATCACCATGGAAGTGGTCGAGCGCGAAATGGGCGTCGACAAGCGGGTGAGCTCCTTCACGGTGCCGCTCGGCGCCACCATCAATATGGATGGCACCGCGATCATGCAGGGCGTCGCGACCATCTTCATCGCGCAGGCTTACGGGCTGGGGCTGGATGTCGGCGATTATTTAATGGTGATCGGCACCGCGACCCTGGCCAGCATCGGCACGGCGGGCGTGCCGGGCGTCGGCACCATTATGCTCGCGATGGTGCTCCAGCAAGTGGGTCTGCCGGTCGAGGGCATCGCGCTGATCCTCGGGGTGGATCGCCTGCTCGACATGGTGCGCACCGCGGTCAACATCACTGGCGACGCCGCCGTCAGTTGCGTGGTCGGCAAATCCGAGGGTGCCTTCGACCAAGCCACCTTCGACAACGAGGCCGACGAAACGGAACCCGCGCCACAGAAAACCTGACCAACAGGCATCCGCCGCGTAGGAAAATTTGTTTGGCGAAGCCCCTCCCCTGCCCTATCGTGAAGCGCACACGGTCAAGGCACCGCCCACGACCGACCAGAAAAATTTTTCGCATGCACACTTGCTTCAAGAACATCGCCCACTGGATTGTATTCGCGCTGGCCAGCCTCGCGTTGGTGTCAGGCGTGCAGGCGCAGGACGCAGCGACGCCCGGTGGCAGCTTCCCGGCACGGGGCGTCTGGCGTGTTGAGGTGCCAGGCGGGCAGGACTTTTACGCCATCGTGCGCGAGGCGAACGAGGTTGATTTTCTCTACGCGGGGAGCGAAGACATGTCGCTCTACCCCGGCTCGTGGCAGGCGACGGAATCGGCACTGGAGCTATCGTGGCCGGGCGAGCTGTCGGCCACCGTCGAACGCGGCGAGATCGGATATGTGGCGCGGCTGCGCCCGAGGGGTGCGGCAGCGATCAGCGCGGAGGTCAAGCGCGTGCCCCAGAGCGAAGTGGGCAGTTGGACGGTGCCGCCCGAGCAGTTGGGCGAGCGCGGAGGCATCCTCGCCGAACTGGAAGGCTACTTTGGCAACTGGGAAATCAGCCCGCAGAATGGTGCGCCCTTCTATGTGGTGGTCGAGGACGACCGCACGGTCGGCACCAGCTACAGCGGCGAGCGCGGGCAATACCCCGAGGGGATGCTCGGGGCGTGGCGGCGGCAGGGCGACGACCTGCATGTGCGCTTCAACAGCGGCTACTATCTCGTCATCCGCGAAAAGCCGCAGGGCTTCGACGCGCTGATCTTTGAGCCGGGTCAGACGATCGATCCCAATGCCCCGGCGCTCGGCGACGCTGCTCGCATCCGGCGCGACCCACCAGCCAACTGGTTGAATCAATACGAGGCCACCCGCGAGATCTACGCGCGTGTCAACCCTTTCAAAAACCGGCGGCAGATAGTCAATTTCTACCGAGGCAACTGGGAGCTGATCGGCGAGCTAAACGGGCGCATGAGCCTCGGGCGCTTCGGCGGTGCCAAGCTGAAGATCGACGGAGACACCGAGCGCAAGGGGCGCTGGTCGACCTCCGGCCAAGGCGTGCTCGTGCGCGGGAAGGACGGCAGCCGCGCCTTTATCGCGCCCATCCTCGACGGCGTTATTTACAGCCTCTTCGAGCAGGGCGAACCGCTCGACGGGCCGCCGCAGATTGTCTATGGGCTGCAACCCAGCAGCGACAGCAAGCTCGAGCGCTACCGCAACCGCCTCGAACGCGCCTCGCAGCGTTACCTTGAAGCGCAGACCAAGCGCGAGGACGCCGCCGTCAACCCCAACGACGCATGAGGAGCGAGACGGACGGCTCAATCCGCCAGGCCATCTGCATCAAATGGGGCACGGCCTTCGATGCCAGCTACGTCAACCGCCTCTACGCCATGGTGGCGCGCAACATCACCGGAAAGCTGCGCTTCTGCTGCTTCACCGACGACCCCACCGACCTGCGCAGCGAAATAGTCCCCTACCCTCTTCCCGTGCTCGGCGTGCCCCACCCCAAGAACACGCGTGGCAAATGGCGCAAAACCCCGCTCTGGCGCGCCGACCTGCCGATCCAGGGGCCGACGCTCTTTCTCGATCTTGACTGCGTTATTGTCGCGAATATCGACCCGTTTTTCGACTACGGCGACCCCGCCGACGTCATCCTCGGGCGCGACTGGCTCAACCCCATCAAGCGCTTTGGCCAGACCTCCGTCTTTCGCTTCCCCGCCGGCGAGCACGGCTACGTCTACGACGACTTCGTGCGCGACCCTCAGGGCACCGCCGACCGCTTCCGCTGGGAACAACGCTACGTCACCGCCTCCGTGCGCCCGGGCATCAAGTTCTGGCCGCGCGCCTGGCTGCGCCACTACCGCAAGAGCTGCCTCGGCAGCTACCTCCGCCGCTACCTGCGACCCGCCCGCCTGCCGCACGATGCCCGCATCATCACCTTTCCCGGCGAGCCCAACCCGCTGGACGCCATGCTCGGCCAATGGAAGCCCGACCCCGGCCCGCTCAGCGCAGGCGAGCACCTCAAGCGCGCCATCACCGGGCCGTTCATCGGCGGCAGCCGACTCAAGCACCTCAAATCTTTCCAGCGCCCTTGCCCTTGGGTCAGCGAACACTGGCGCGAATAGGTGCCGCCGACATCGTCGGCTCGGCATGCTTTAGCGGCAGCCGAAAAGCGACCGTAGTCCCCTGCCCTTTCGCGCTCCGCGCCGTGATCTCGCCGCCGTGCAGTTGCACGATGTGCTTGACGATACTCAGCCCCAGCCCGGTGCCGCCACGCTCCCGCGAACGCCCTTTGTCCACTCGGTAAAACCGCTCGAAAATGTGCTGCAAATCCTTCTCGGGAATCCCAACCCCGTCGTCCGACACCGAAATCTCCACTTGCTCCTCCTCCGCCAGCCGCTGCGACCGAATCCGTATCTCCTTGAAAGGCATGGCGTAACGCAGGGAATTGTCGATCAGATTGCTGAGCGTCTGCGTCAGCTTCACCCGATCCATCGGCACCTTTTCAACCTCCTCATCCAGCTCCAGCACGATCCGCTGCGTCGCCTTATCCAGCCGATCCTCGTAAGTCTCCGCGCACTCTTTCGCCACCTCCAGCAACGACGCGCTCTCGCCACTCGCGTGCTCCGATGAGGATTCCAGCCGCGAGAGCGTCAGCAGGTCTTCAATAAGCAGGTGCAGCCGCTCGACATTGTTGCGGATCTTGCTCAAAAACCGCTCGCGCTCCTCGGGCGCAAGCTCGGCATGATCTTCCAGCAGCGTCTCCGAATACCCCTTGATAATCGTGACCGGCGTGCGCAACTCATGCGACACGTTCGCCACGAACTCCTTGCGCACAGCCTCCAGATGCTTCAGCCGCGAGATGTCATGCAGCACAAAAAGCGTCAGCGGCCCCGCCGCCTCTTCCGAAGGCCGAACCAGCGTGCCGCTCACCTCAAACCACAGCCGATCCTGCTCGCGCTTGATCTCGATCTCCTGCCGCGCCAGCGGCTTGCCCAGCTTCACCTTCTTGATGTAATCCAGCAGCGAAGAGCTGCGAATAATGCTCTCCAGCCGACGTCCATTCATGCTGTGCCCACCCGTGAACAGCGAGCGTGAGGCCTGATTGGCCAGCACGATAAAGTTGTTCTCGTCGAGGATGAAGACCGCCTCCTGAATATTGCCGAGCGTGACCTCAATCTGATTCAGCAGCCCAGCCTCCGTAGCCGTCACTTTGGAATTCTCCTCCTGCAAAGCCGATATCTGCTGCAACACCCGATGCACCGGATGCAACTTCAGCGAGCCAACCGACCGGTCAACTAGATAGGGACGCCGCTCCTCCAGCGCTATCGCCAAATCTCGCATCAATCGAGCCAACCGCTGATGCCGCAGCAGCAACCAGAGGAAAGCAAGAACAGCGACGAAAGCGATGAGGGGCCACATGGCTCAACCGGCTTATTGATCCACCACCCGATACCCCACACCACGCACGGTCTCAATGATGTTGACCTCCTGCCCGAGCTTCTCGCGCAAACGCCGCACATGCGTGTCCACCGTGCGCGTCTCGATCTCGGAGTCGTAATTCCACACGTTCAGCAGCAGGTTTTCACGCGTCTGCACCCTACCCTTTCGCTCCATCAGCAGCTTGAGCAGCCGAAACTCGGTGGCGGTCAAATCAATCTCGTTGTCATTGACGTAAAGCTTGTGCAGTTCTTCGTCAATGACCACCGGCCCGACCTTAATGCGCTGCCCACCTGACTTACTCTCGCCCTTCGAGCGGCGAAAGATCGACTTGATGCGAAGCATTAACTCTTTGGTATTGAATGGCTTACTGACGTAATCGTCGGCACCTGTCTCCAGACCGCTGATGCGGTCTTCCGTGTCGCCCCGCGCAGTCAAAAAAATGATCGGTACTTCCTTGAGCGAGGGATCCGCCCGCACCATCCGGCAGATTTGCAAGCCGTTCAACTCAGGCATCATAATATCCAGCACAAATAGATCGGGCCGGAAGTCCCGCGCCCGCCCCATAATCATCAGCGGATCGTTGATGACCTCCGCCTGATACCCTTCCTGCCGCAGCTTGTAGCTGAGCAGTTCGGTCACGTCCGGCTCGTCATCCACCACCAGTATCTTTTTGCCCGCGTATGCTTGCGCCACATTCATAGCGCCTTTCTAAGCGATATGCCTTAGCTTGGCGAGAAGAAATGTTACAGCCCAACGGTAAACATAGCCTGAGGAGCTTGCATAAATACCTATTGCGCAATAATTTGCACTGATATGAGACTATATTCCAGCGTTTTCTACGCAGGAATTTAACATGGAGCAGAAGTGCGCTTTCGACGACTCACGTCAAGGTGCACCATTAAGACAGAAATATCTGCCGGGTTCACCCCACTGATGCGAGCCGCTTGCCCGAGATCGCTCGGGCGAATGTCAGCAAGCTTTTGCCGTGCTTCATTTCTCAAACCCTTCACCTGTGTGTAGTCCATCTCCGCAGGAACCTTTATCACTCCCAGCGAGCGCGCTTTATCCAAGTGCTTCAGTTCGCGCTCAATGTAGCTCTTATAACGAAGCCGGTAGCGCACCTCCGCTTGAGTTTCGTGCGACAGCCCAAGGAAAGCCTGCGGCATTGCGACCTCTTGCTCGCCTCGTCGGAGTGCATTGGCCACGCTGCCACCCTTGGCGGGCTCGTATTCCAGTTGCTCAACCCAATGATGAACAGCCGCTTGCTTGACCATTGTCGCAGAGATACGGTTTTCCGGCAATACGCCTGCCTCTTTAGCCACATCCAGTAAACGCAGGTCAGCGCTTCCGTGATTGAGTAACAGACGATACTCGGCACGACTCGTGAACATCCGATAAGGCTCGCTCGTGCCCTTGGTCACCAGATCATCGATCAATACCCCAATATACGCCTGATCGCGGCGCAGGACAATCGGCTCTTCTCCCCTACCCTTCCGCACCGCATTGATCCCGGCGACCAACCCTTGCCCAGCAGCCTCCTCATACCCAGAAGTCCCGTTGATCTGCCCAGCAAAGAATAGATTCTCCACCTTCTTCGACTCCAGCGAGGCGAAGATCTGCGTGGGAGGCGCAAAATCGTATTCCACCGCATAGGCCGGACGCAGCAAGACGGCATTCTCCAAGCCAGGAATGGAGTGCAGCGCCTTTATCTGAATATCAAGCGGCAAACTAGTCGAAAAGCCGTTGATATACCATTCCTCGCTATGCCGCCCCTCAGGCTCCAAGAACAGTAGATGACGCGGCTTATCGGGGAACTTGACGTATTTATCCTCGATGCTTGGACAATAGCGTGGGCCAGTGCCCGTGATCTCTCCACCATAAAGCGCCGACTGGTGCAGGTTGTCGCGGATGATAGACTCGGTCTCCGGCGAAGTGTAGGTCAGCCAACAGGAATGACGCACACTGCCCGGTGCCCAGCCGATGCTGTTTTCAAGCAATTGTTCCACGTGGAACATTGCGCGGGTATCCCAGAAAGCAAAGCACTGGTGCTGTTCGTCAGCTTTCTGTTCTTCCAAACCACTGAGATCAACTGTATTCCCGAGAATGCGCGGCGGCGTCCCCGTTTTCAGCCGCTCAAGCTCTATGCCTGCCTCCAGAAAAGACTTGGACAGCCCCTTAACCGTATGATCGCCCATGCGACCGCCTTCAGAGCGGCTTCTGCCCACATGGAGGCTGGCGGCGAGGAAGGTGCCAGTGGTTACGATCACCGTTTTTCCGAAGAAGTCGACGCCGAGAGTTGTGCGCACGCCGACAACCTTGCCTTGCTCATAAATCAGCCCATCGACGAGCGCTTGAAAGATGGTCAGGTTGTCTTGTCGCTCCAAGACGTGCTTCATGCGGAACTGGTAGGCCTTTTTATCGCACTGGGCACGCGGAGCCTGCACGGCTGGGCCCTTCGAGGTGTTCAGCATACGAAACTGGATCGCGGTCAGATCGGTGTTAACCGCCATTTCGCCGCCGAGCGCATCAATCTCACGCACGATGTTGCCTTTGGCCAGCCCGCCTATAGCCGGATTGCAGCTCATCTGGGCGATGGTGTCCAAGTTGCCAGTCAGCAGCAGCACCGATTCACCCATGCGGGCGGCAGCCAGCGCCGCCTCACAGCCAGCGTGCCCAGCGCCGCAGACGATGACAGAGTAGGGGTCGTGGCGATCCAATTTGAGTGCTTTGCTCATTTCCCGATGCAGAATTGAGCAAAGAGTTTATCGAGCATCGCTTCATTATCAATCCTTCCGACGACCTCGGCGATGGCATCAAGCGCGGAGCGGATCTCGGTGGCAATCAGTTCGAGCTCGCCTTGATTAGCCAGCAGTCGACAGGCGGATTGGATGGCGTCGAGAGCGCGCTTTAGCGCATCGGCATGGCGGGCGTTGATTGCAATGTCCAGATCCTCAGAAGGGTAGGGGAGGGCAGATAGCTTTTGCTTTAGCGCTTCGAGAAAATCGCTCCAACCTTGACCGGTTGTCATCGACGCCCGGCAATGCGGAAAATCAGGGAGAAAATCCTGTTTCGCAGAAGCAGAAGGCAGATCGATCTTGTTTTCCAACACCAAAGTATTGCCGGGCAACAGCCGATTGATCAGCGGGTGGGGTAGGGTAGGGGAGTGGTCGGCTGCATCAACCACCAGCAGGAAGAGGTCAGCCGACTTGGCGAGTTGGATGGCGCGGTTGATGCCCGCTTGCTCGATCTCGCTGGCCTCGTCGCGCAGTCCTGCGGTGTCGATAATCTGGATGAGGTGCCCATCAATCTCCAGTCGTTCGCGGAGAAAATCGCGGGTGGTTCCCGGCGTAGATGAGACGATAGCGCGCTCATCATTGAGCAGACGATTGATCAGCGACGATTTCCCTGCATTGGGCGCACCGACAATGAGAACTTTGATTCCATCCTGAATCTGTTCACGGTAGCTGCTGGTATCGAGGAGTTTACGTATTTTAGCGACGACGGCCTTTAGATGCTCGATCGAGATATCCGGGTGGGGTAAGTCCTCTTCCGGGAAGTCGATGTAGGCTTCGACCTTGGCTTGGACAGTCACAATGTCATCCGCTAATTGAGACATCTGCTCGCCGAGCGCACCTTGCATCTGGCGCTGTGCTACCTTGAGGGCGCGGGCGCTGCGTGCTTGAATGAGGTCGATGACACCCTCGGCCTGGCTCAAGTCCAAACGCCCGTTAAGAAAGGCGCGGCGCGTGAACTCGCCGGGCTCGGCAGGCGTGCAACCGCGGGCGTAGAGATCCTCAAGAATCAGACGCACAATGCGGGGGTTGCCGTGGCTCATGATTTCGAGCATGGCTTCGCCGGTATAAGACTTGCCGTGCTCATAGCGAATCGCGATCACTTCATCGAGCAATAAGCCATCGAGCGCGATGTATTTTGCGAAGGTTGCCTGGCGGGGTAGGGTAGGGGACTTGCGTCCGCACGCCTCCAATGACAGGCGCTCAGCTTCTGAGCCGGACACGCGAATCACCGCAAGGGCGGACTCGCCGGGCGGTGTTGCCGGAGCGGCGATGGTGCTCATAAGAAAAGCCTCCGCCCTCAGGCTCAATTTTCGATCGGTTCGGCCTCGCCGTCTTCCTGATCGGTGTCGCCGCCTGCGAGCACCGAACCGACGGCCACCTGCACCTTCCCCAAGATCGCCTTATGAATTTCTTTAGTCAGCTTCTGATTCTCGGCCAGCGCCTGTTTCGCGGCCTCGCGACCCTGCCCGAGCAGATCGCCATTGTAAGAGATCCAGGCTCCCTTCTTTTCGAGAATCTTGTGCTCGATTCCGAGGTCGAGAATCGATCCAGTCTGCGAGATGCCCTCGCTGAACATGATGTCGAACTCGCACTCGGTAAAGGGTGGTGCCACCTTGTTTTTGACGACCTTCAAGCGGGTGCGGTTGCCGACCACCTTGCCGGAGGACTCCTTAATCTGGCCGATCCGCCGAATATCCATGCGCACCGAGGCGAAGAACTTGAGCGCGCGCCCGCCGGGCTGGGTCTCGGGGCTGCCGAACATGACGCCGATCTTCTCGCGAATCTGGTTGGTAAAGAGGCAGACACAGCGCGTCTTGCTGATCGCCGCAGTGAGCCGCCGCATGGCCTGACTCATCATGCGCGCCTGCAAGCCGACGGTTGCGTCGCCCATTTGGCCATCCAGCTCGGTCTTCGAGACCAGCGCGGCCACCGAATCGAGCACAATCACATCGACCGCTCCCGACCGAATCAGGGTCTCGGTGATATTCAGCGCGTCCTCGCCGCTCTCGGGCTGCGACACCATCAAATTCTTCACATCAACCCCCACCACCTTGGCGTAGCGCGGATCAAGCGCGTGCTCGACATCGACGAACACCGCATTGCCGCCCTGCTTCTGCGCCTCAGCGATCACGCTCAGGCAGAACGTCGTCTTACCCGAGCTTTCCGGCCCGTAAATCTCGCAAATACGCCCGCGCGGCAGGCCGCTGCCCCCCAGCGCCAAATCGACCGCGATCGAGCCGGTCGAAATCGTATCGACCTGCATCTTGGCGGCGTCACCGAGGCGCATCAGTGTGCCCTCGCCGAACTGTTTATTGATACTGGAGAAGGCGAACTCAATCGCCTTACGCGACTCATCGCTGGAGCGGTCGGTGCTACTGGTAGGACGTGCGTGGGAAGATGCTTTGGCCATGGCGGGAAAGTTGGCAGGAATTGCGGTCGATTTCCAGTCAATAGCGCAAAAGTGCGGCGACGCAAGCCAAAACTGCAACTTTGTTCACTTTTCCCAAAATTCACGCATTCAACGCAGCTCCGGAACGATTTGCCCGCGGGCGTCCACGGTGAGCACGATTTGCTGCCCGGGCTCGGCGGGGAGGTAGGTGGCGTTGCCGAAGACGGCGCGGCTGCCGTAGCGCTCGAGGCGGGCGAGGTCGTCGAGCAGCGCCCAGAGGTTGTCCCAGAAGGCCTCGCGGTTGGCGGGTCGCAGCCCATCGGTGAGGGCGCGGTAGCGTTCGGGCGGCTCGCCGGGGTGGTCGATGGGGGTGCCCTCGATCGGCGCGGTGGCGTCGCCGTAAATCCGCCGCCAGAAGTAGAGCGCGCGCTCGCGTCCGTCTTTCACAAAGGCGTCGCTGAACTGCACGATGACGGCGTCGAAGTGCACCACCCGCCCGCGCAGAGTCAGCTCGCGCGATTGCGGCGGCTCGGTGGTCTCGGGGTCGAGGGGGTCGGTCAGGCCAAATCGCAGGCGTGTCCACCATTGCCCATCGGGGTCGCGCCACTGTTCGAGCACCTC
>CAYQTM010000023.1:8277-11000 GCA_964420355.1 uncultured Opitutales bacterium | reverse complement strand
CCGCCCATGGCGAAGTCGGGTTTGCCGCCGCCTTTGCCGCCGAGTTTGAAGGTGAGCTCGCCGATGAGGTCGCCCGCGCGGAGTCCCATGGAGTTGGCCTTCTTGGAGCAGAGGGCGACAAGGGTGACTTTGTCGCCGAATTCGCCGCCGAGGACGACGACGTCGACTTCGCTCTCCTTGTGGACGCGGGCGGCGAGGTTGCGCATCTGGTTGGGGTCGCTGACCTCGATCAGGCTGACGATCCACTTCATTTCGTCCATTTCAAAGGCACTGGCGATCAGCTCGTCGACCTGCGCCTCGGCACCCTTTTGCTGGAGCTTTTGCAGCTCTTTTTCGACGGCGTCGCGCTGTGCAACCAGCGCCTCGACGCGGTCTTCGATCTCGTAGGGCTGGCATTTGAAGAGGCGGCAGACGCGCTCCTGGCGCTGGCTCAGCTCCTCAAATACGGTGAAGGCGGCCTCGCCCGCAACGGCTTCGATGCGGCGCGTGCCAGCGGCAATCGCGCTCTCGCTGACGATTTTGAAGACGCCGATCTCGCCGGTGGCCGCGACGTGGGTGCCGCCGCAGAGTTCCGCCGAGTAGCCGGGCGCGCGGCGCTCGACCAACTGCGGGTCGCTGACGATAGTGTCGCCGCCGATGTCGACCACGCGCACAATATCGCCGTATTTTTCGCCGAAGACGGCGACCACATCGGCGGGCTTTTCGGGGTAGGGCACCTCGAACCAGCGCACGGCGTCGTTGGCGCGAATCTTGGCGTTGACCATGCGCTCGATGCGCTCGATCTGCTGCGGGCGCAGCGCCTCGTAGTGCGAAAAGTCGAAGCGCAGGCGCTCGGTGCCGACGTAGCTGCCGGCCTGGCGCCCGTTGTCGCCCAGCACCTCGCGCAGCGCCCAGTTGAGCAGGTGGGTGGCGGTGGGGTGGCGCTGGATAGTGGCGCGGCGTTCGGGCTCGACGCTCAGGCGCGCCTCGGAGCCGGCCTCGGGGAACTCGGTGGCGGCGACCTTGTGCAGGTAGCGCCCGCGCGAATCTTTCACCGTGTCGAGCACCTCGTAGCGCGAGCCCCAGAACTCGATGGTGCCGATGTCGCCGATCTGGCCGCCCATTTCCGCGTAGAAAGGGGTACGGTCGAAGATCAAAAAGCGCTCTTTCTCGGAGTCGGGCACCGGCTGCACGCCGACCAGCTTGGCCTGCAAGCCCCGGGTGTCCTCCGGCTCAAAGCCCGAGAAAACCGTCGCGGGTACCCCATCCTCGGCCTCGCCCTCGGAGACGGAAATAACGGTCTTTTTCTGCCCCGCGCGACCCCGCGCCCGCTGCTGCGCCATCTCGGCCTCAAAGCCCTCATTATCGACCGCCAGCCCGCGCTCCCGCGCCAGCAGTTGGGTCATATCCAGCGGAAAACCGTAGGTGTCATAGAGCTGGAAGGCGACCGCGCCCGGCACCACCTTGCTCTCCGCCCAGCGACCCGATTGCTGTTCAAACAGTTCCAGTCCCCGATCGAGGGTTTTTTCAAAGGCGCTCTCCTCGCTGGCGAGGACTTTGGCGATGACCTCGCGCTGTTTGACCAGCTCGGGGAAGATTTCGCCGAGCAGCGCGATCACGGGTGCCGCCATCCCTGCGAAGAAGCCCTGCGGCATCCCGAGGCGCTTGCCATACATCACCGCGCGCCGCAGGATGCGCCGTAGGACGTAATTGCGCCCCTCGTTGCCGGGCAGGATGCCGTCGGCGATGGAGCAGCAGAGGGTGCGGGCGTGGTCGGCCAGCACGCGGAAGGCCACGTCGTCCTTCTCGGTGGGCGACAGCTCCTCGCGGCGCTCGGGCAGGGTGTGGGCGTAGGACTTGCCGCACTGCTGGCCGATGTGACTGAAAAGGCGGGTGAAGAGGTCGCTGTCGTAGTTGCTCGGCGGCGCGGTGAACTCGGTAAAGCCGCGGGTCGTCGCGAGGATGCCCGCGATGCGCTCAAAGCCCATGCCGGTGTCGACATGCTTCTTGGGGAGCGGCAAAAACTGGCCGTCGGGTGTGGCGTTGAACTGGATGAAAACCAGATTCCACACCTCGATGCACCAGGGCGAATCGGCGTTGACCAGCCGCCCCTCGGTGTCGCCATCGGGGGTCAGATCGACGTGGATTTCCGAGCAGGGGCCGCAGGGGCCGGTGTCGCCCATCATCCAGAAATTGTCCTTTTTGCCCCCATTGACGATATGCAGGGCGGGATCCAGCCCCTCGCGCTCGAAGATGGCCTTCCAATGGCCGAACGCCTCCTCGTCGAAGTCGGCGGGGTCATCCTTGCCGGGCGAATAGACGGTGGCGTAGAGGCGCTCCTTGGGGAAGCCCCAGACCTTGGTGAGCAGCTCCCAGGCCCAGCCGATGGCCTCGGCCTTGAAGTAATCGCCGAAGGACCAGTTGCCCAGCATCTCGAAAAATGTGTGGTGGTAGCCGTCGAAGCCCACGTCCTCGAGGTCGTTGTGCTTGCCACCGGCGCGGATGCACTTCTGGGTATCGCAGGCTCGGGCGGGGTCGTAGGGCGGCTCCTGCTCGCTGAGGAAGATCGGGACGAACTGATTCATCCCGGCGTTGGTGAAGAGCAGCCCTGGCGAATCGGGCATCAGCGAGGCCGAGGGTCCGCCGGTGTGCCCGCGCTCGCGGAAGAAACCGAGGAAGGACTGACGGATGTCTGCAGAAGTCATGGCGAAAGGGAGAGGGGGTTAGCGCGACAAGTCTACACT
>CAYQTM010000023.1:0-8267 GCA_964420355.1 uncultured Opitutales bacterium | reverse complement strand
GGGGTTGCGCCCGTGCGTGGGGGAGGCGGGGCCGGGGCGAGCGGGCCAGAAGCGGGGCGGAGGGGAGCACGCGGGGCCCGCGCTAGCGGAAGAAATCGAGGAAGGCATGACGAAGTTCGACAAATGACAGGGGGACGGTGGGAGGGGTTTAACGAAAAACGTCAAGCTCCAAGCCGAGCCGCCACGAAAGAAAAGGCCATATCGCCAGTTTGCCCGCGCCAAATCCGCGATGCAGGCTATGGCGTCGAGCTTATGCCGTGAAGTGCTCGAAGCCGTGGGTGCCGGGCAGGGGCTGGCGGGTGGTGGCGTCGAGGAGGGTGCCGGGGGCTTCGACGGAGGCGGGAGCGAGGTGGCCGATTTGGGTGAGGTCGCAGTCGAAGCGCTCGCGGAAGGCGGTTTGAATGGCGGCAAAATCGCTCTCGGCGCGCAGGGTGAAGAGTAGCTCGTAGTCCTCGCCATCGCTGAGGGCGTGGGCGAGCGGCGGCTGATCGCTCTCGGCGGCTACGGCGTGGGCGGCCTCGCTGAGGGGGATAGCCTCCGGGTTCAAAAGCGCCACGGTTTTCGGGGGCAACAGGGCGGGTAAGTCCTTGGCGATGCCGTCGGTCAGGTCGATCATCGCGCCGATCTCGGGGAGCGCGGCCAGCCAGCGGCCTTCTGCCAGGCGCGGCACAAAGTCTAGATGCCACCCGCGAATACTGCCACCGAGCCGCCCCGTGACGCAGACTCGATCGCCCACCCGCGCGGCGGTTCGCAGCACGGGCTTATCCGCCCAGCCCATCAGCGTGACAAATCCCGAAAAACTGCCGGGCGCACCCTCGCTGAGGTCGCCGCCGCAGAGCGCCACGCCGTAACGCGCGCACTCGGCGGCCATTCCGCGCGTGAAGCGCTCCAGCCAGTCGAGGCGCAGGTTGGCTCCGCATTGCAGGGCGCAGACGGCGGAGCCGGGCGTGCCGCCCATCGCTGCGATGTCGCTCAGGTTGCGCTTCATCAGCTTGGCACCCGCCTGCTCGGGCGTGGCCGAGGCATCGAAATGCCGTCCCAAAACCAGCCCGTCAACCGTTATTAACTGCCGCGCCGACCCCGGCACCGTGCCCAGCGGCAGCACCGCCGTGTCATCCCCCATCCCATAGGGCGGCTCTGGCGCAGCCGAACCCAGCCACTCGCGGATGCGCCCGAGCAGCGCGCCTTCGCCCAGTTGGGCAATGGTCTCTGCGCGCTGATCGGAAAAAGGGTGCATGGCAGAGGCGCTCAGGCTTTGGCGGTGGCGAGCAGCTCGTCGATGGTGAAGCGCTTTTCGTAGAGCGCCTTTCCGACGATCACCCCGGACAGGTTAGGGTGCGCCACCTCCAGCGCGCGCAGGGCGCGGATGTCGTCGAGGGTCGCGACGCCCCCGCTGGCGATGATGTTCATCTCCGTCGCCTCGCACATGGTGGCGAGCGCTTCGAGATTGGGGCCGCTCAACATGCCATCGCGGCTGATGTCGGTGTAAATCAAAGTGCGGACGCCCTGTGCCTCGATCTCCTTTGCGAGGTCGGTGGCCGCCGTCTCGGTCACCTCTGTCCAGCCGCTCACCGCCGCCTTGCCGTCGCGCGCATCCAGCCCGACCGCGATCCGCTCGGCGCCAAAAGCGGCGACCAGCTCGCTGGCAAAGGCAGGCTCGCGGCAGGCACGCGTGCCGACCACCGCCCGCGCCACGCCCGCCTCCAGCGCTCGCCCGACCGAGGCCACATCGCGCAGCCCGCCGCCCAGCTCGACCTTCAGCCCGACGCCCAGCAGCGCCTCGACCGCCAGCCGGTTCTTCTGCTCGCCGCCGAACGCCCCGTCGAGGTCGACCACATGCAGCCACTCCGCGCCCGCAGCGGCAAACAGCCGCGCTGGTTCGCCCGGGTCGTCAAAATAGCGGGTCTCAGCCTCGGCACGCCCCTGATCGAGCCGCACCGCACGCCCTTCCTTCAGATCAATTGCAGGTAAAACATCCATGATTGCAGGCCAACAACGCTGCACCAATCCACCCCGCGCCACAAGGAATTTCCTCTGCGGCTTGCCCCCGCGCCGCTCTCTGGCATACCTTGTCGCCATGGAAAACGCCGAAAAAGCCAACTACCTGCGCCACCGTCCGCACCCTTGGCACGGCATCAGCGCGATGGTCGAGCCGCCCGCCATCGTCAATGCCTTCATCGAGGTCACCCGCTTCGACACCATCAAGTTCGAGGTCGACCCGCACACCGGCTACCTCAGTGTGGACCGCCCGCAGCGCAACTCCAGCCTGCCGCCCAACCCTTACGGCTTCGTGCCGCAGACTCTCTGCGCCCAGCGGGTGGCCGACATGCTGCCGGGCTGCCGCGATGGCGATGGCGACGCGCTCGACATCTGCGTGCTTTGCGAGCAGGAAATCAACCGCTCGGAGGTGATCCTCGCCGCGCGGGTGGTCGGCGGCTTCAACACCACCGACTCCGGCAAGAGCGACCCCAAACTGATCGCCATCCTCGAAGGCGACCTCCTCTGGGGCGACATAGAGGATCTCGACGCCGTGCCCCAGCGGCAGCTCGACCGGCTCGAACACTATTTTCGCCAGTATAAAGTGGAGAAAAAGCAGGAGAATCCGGTCGAAATCGTCGGACGCATCCACCGCGATAATGCGCTCGAGCTGCTCCAGGCCGCCCGCGATGACTACGACGAGGTTTACGGCGAGAAAAGTTGATCAGGTCGAGAGCTGCCCGGTGCTGGCCACCTCGCGAAACCAGTCGAGGGAGGCGCGCAGACCTTCGGGCAGGCTGGTGCTGGGCTGGTAGCCGAGCAGACGCGCGGCCTTGTCGACGCTCGCCCAGGTCTGCGGCACATCGCCCGGCTGCTCCGGCAGGCGCTTGAGCCGGGCGCTGCGTCCGAGCGCCGTTTCCAGCGCTTCTATCAGCTCGGCGAGGCTAACGGTTTTGTTGTTGCCTAAATTGATGATCTCGAAGGGGTTGCCCGTGTAATCGAGCGCCGCGCGCACCCCGGCCACCGTGTCGGCGATGAAGGTATAATCGCGGCGGGTCGAGCCATCGCCAAAAAAGGGCAGCTCTTCGCCATTTAAAATGCAGCGGGCAAACTTGGTGATGGCGAGATCGGGACGCTGCCCCGGCCCATAAACCGTGAAGAAGCGCAGCGCGACAAAGCGGATCCCATACAAGCGGCTATACACCCGCCCAAGGTGCTCGCAGGACAGCTTGGTCGCGGCATAGGGGCTGATTGGCTCGATCCCCGGATCGTCCTCGCGCCAGGGCACCCTCGGGTTCAGCCCATAAACGCTCGACGAGGAGGCAAACACGAACTGCCCGACCTCCAGCTTGCGCGCGGCCTCCAGCAGGTTTTGCGTCCCGGTGACATTCGTCCGCGTGTAGCCCACCGGATCCTGAATCGAGGGGCGGATGCCGGCGCGCGCGGCCATGTGCAGCACCGCATCGAAGGGCGCAGCCGTGCGCAGGCGCTCGATCAAAAAAGGGTCGGCGATGTCGGCCTCGATCAGCGTGTAATCGCCCGCCAGTTGGTGGCGCTCGGCGCGCTGGCGCTTGATCGCGGGGTCGTAGAAAGGGTCGAAATTATCGACATCGACCACCGCATGCCCCTCGGAGAGCAGCCGATCCACCGCGTGGCTCCCAATAAACCCACAACCTCCCGTTACGAGTATCCTCATGGGCGCATGACAAGCCATCCGCGCCCCGCTGGCAAGGCAGAAGTCGTGATTTCATCGCGGCGCAAATCGGTCGGGCGCAGGGATGATAATTGTGTTGTCCTGACGGGCAGGGTGGGGCAGGGTGGGTGCATGTTTCGCTTATGGTGGATTGCTGGACTGCTGGGCTTCGGCGCGGGCGTGGCCTCGGCGGAGGTCTATCCCAGCCTGCGGGTCGGGGTGGAGTCGGATTACGTTTTTCGGGGTCAGCAGCGGGCGGAGGCTTCGGCGCAGGCCTCGTTTGAGCTGGCGAGCGACTCGGCTTATGGGTTTGTCTGGACGAATCAGCCGCTGGAGGAGTCGGCGGGCGAAGAGTATAACTTTTTTGGCGGCTACCTGATCGAGGCCAATCCCCTGCTGACGCTCGATCTGCTCGGCGGTGTTTATTATTATCCTGATGAAGACAGTCGGCGGCGCGGCGAGGAGGCGACTTACGAGCTGGGCGTTGGGCTTTTCGGCGAGCTGCCGGTGGCCAAGACTACTTTTTATCCGCGCTTGTATCTGTTTTATGATCTGGAGCTGGAGGATGTCACGGTGGAGGCTTCGATTGCGCACCGCAGCGGCCTGAGTGAGCGGGCGTCGCTCGATTTGGCTCTGGATGCTGGGTTTGTCAGCCTTGGGCAGGCGGCGGTGTCGCCCAAGGGGGAGTCCTCGGATCGCTATGGCTATGCGCAGGCGACCGCCGATCTGGTGCTGCGCATCAGCGACTACGTGAGTGCTTCGGCGGGTGTGCGCGCCAGTGCGGTGACGGATGCCGAGACGCACAACGAAGGCGACGAGATGGAGTTTTGGGCGGGCGCGTCGATTCAGGCGCGTTTTTAAAAGAGGGCGAGCATTCCGAGAGCGAGGCGGTGAAGCCAGAGCCACGGAGCCGGGTCTTCGGGCGCGGCTGGCTCGGAGGTCATCGCAGCTCGGCGGCGGGGATGGTGCGGCTCCACAGCTCCTGCCCGTTGATGGCAAAGACGCGCAGTGTGAGTGCGCGCTCGGCTTCGGAGCCGCTGAAGCTGATGGTCGCGAAATGGCGTTCGAGGGTGCTCGTGGCGGGTTCGCGGAAGTAGTTGGCCTCCTCGCGCGACTCGAGCGGTGCCATGGTGAGCGGCCCGACCGTGAGGTCGAAGAGGTCGTAGCCGCCGCTGCGCACGCGTTTGGTCAGCTCGCCGAAGCGCTTGCCGCCGCTGAGAAAGAGCAGCCCCTCGATCTCGAGGTCGGTCAGGCGGTCGATCAGTCCATCGGCCTCGCGCTTGGCCTCGCGCAGGTTGGGCGCGGCCTCGACCGGGTTGAGCACCGGCGCACCGGCGCAGACGATTTTGAAGCGCGCATCGCTCCGGCGCAGGGCGCTGATCAGCCAGTCGATCTGCGCCTCGCCGAGCACCTTGGGCGTGCCCTCCAACTCGCGGTGGCTGCGCACATCGAGCAGGAAAAAGTCGGCATCGCCCCAGCGCAGGCGGGTCATCGCCCCTTCCAGCCCCGGCAGCCCGTAGGTCGGGTTGGCGGTAAAGTGCTCGAAAGCCTCCAGCGCGTGCCCGCGATTCCAGAACCAGCGGGTGGCGTCGCCCGGCCCGTATTCGCGCGCGCCGAGGGCAAAGGCGTTCGGCATCCCACCGAGCAGCGGCTGGAGCGCCGGGTGGGCGCGATTGTGGGTGTAGCGTCCCATGTAGCCGCTGCGGCTGCCCCAGTCAGGCTCGCGCATCACGGCGGAGTCGCCCAGCCAGAGCATGAACTTGGGCTGCTGGGCGAGGATGGCGTCGAACACTTCATAACCGCCGCCGAGGCTCACATAGGGCGGCTCAAAGCCCTCCTGCTCGACGTAGTGCCCGCTGCCCAGCGCCACCGTGAAATCGGGCGGCGGATTGCGCTCGCGGAAGAAAGGCGGGGTCTCAAAGCTCAGCGCGTAGGGGCGCAGCACCGGCTCGCCATCCAGCCAGACAGCGTATTCGTAGCGCACGCCCGGCATGACCTCGCCGAGCACCAGCTTGGCGGTAAACGCGTCGGTATGAGCGGTTTGTGCGGGCGCACTGCGCAAAATCCGGTCGGGATCGAAGACCGCCCAGTATTCCACCCACACCTCGGCGGCCTCGTCGGTTTGCAGCCAGATGGTGGCTTCGCGCATCTCGACCGCGCCGACCATCGGCCCGGCAGCCAGCCTCGCGGCCATCGCGCTCGGGGCGCTCAGAAGGGTCGAAACCAGAATTGCCGATGTCAAAAAAAGCCGCATGGGGATGTCGTAAGGCAAGCCCGTCAGCGGGCAGAGGTCAAGTCTTTCAATAACGGGTGCCCCGGGAGGGACTCGAACCCTCACGACCTTGCGGTCAGCGGATTTTAAGTCCGCAGCGTCTACCATTCCGCCACCGGGGCATTTCGGCGACCATTGGAACAGAAACCCGAACCCAGCGCAAGGCGAGACCGGCCACGAAAATGGCAGCTTTTTAATTTGCGAGGGCAGTGCACAGTTTGGGAAGGATGCCGCCGAAGGCACCATTGGAGAAGGCCACCATTAAAACCGGGGCATCGGGAGTGGCGCGCTGGAGGGTTTCAAGGGCGGTGGCTTGGAGGGCATCGAAATCGCGGCAGGCTTGGTGGGGCAGGGGAGGTTGCGCGCCGTGGCGGGCGGTGTGGGCGAGGAGGGCTTCGCGGTCGAGGCGCTGGTCGGCGGGCAGCTTGTCGGCGCGGTAGATGGGCGCGAGCAGGACGCCGTGGGCGCGGGCGAGGGCATCGGCAAACTCGGCTTGAAAGCGGTTGGTGACGGCGGTGTTGCTGCGCGGCTCGAAAGCGGCGAGGATGCGGTGCTGGGGGTAGCGGGCGCGCAGGCTGTCGAGGGTCTGGGCGATGGCGGTGGGGTGGTGGCCAAAGTCCTCTATTAGAATGCAGCGGGCGTCCTGGTGGAGGATTTCCTGGCGGCGGCGCACCCCGCTGAAGCCCGCGAGCGCCTGGCTCAGCATGGCGCTGGGGATGGGTGCGGCGAGGCGTGCGGCGAGCGTGGCCATCGCGGCATTGCGGGCGTTGAACATGCCGGAGAGCGGCAGGGTCACCTCCAGCGGCGCGGGGTCGGCGGCGCTGCCGAGCGCCCGGCGGGCTGTCTCGGGGTCGCGCCAGACCAGACGGAAGCGGCTGCCGTGCGGGGACTCTTGGAAGTCGCAGATCTGCCAGTCGCAATCGCTGCCCGTGCCCACCCGCAGGCGGCGCGTCCAGGGAGTGGGGTCGAGCGCCGCCAGATTGGCATCGTCGCCATTCACCAGCACCCAGCCACTCGCCGGCACCAGCTTGAGCAGGTGGTTGAAGCTCCGCTGGATGTCGGCCAGATCGCGAAAAATGTCGCCGTGGTCGAATTCCAAGTTGTTCAAAATCAAAATGTTGGGACGATAGTGAATGAACTTGCTGCGCTTGTCGAAGAAGGCGCTGTCATACTCATCGCCCTCGATGACAAACGGCGCATCGCTCGCCCCCAGCCGCGCTCCCAGACCCCACCCCTTGGGCACCCCGCCGATTAAATACCCTGGCTCGCAGGCGGCCTCGCGCAGCAGATGGGCGGTCAAGGTAGCGGTCGTCGTCTTGCCATGCGTGCCCGTCACCACCACGCTGCGCCGCTGCCCGAGCAGCTCGCGCCCCAGCAGATCGGGCAGCGAAGTATAGGCCTGCGCCGGGTTTTCGAGCAGCCACTCGACCTCGGGATTGCCGCGCGTCTGGGCGTTCCCCACCACCACCAAATCTGGCCTCAGCCCGGCCACCCGCTCCGCCGAGTAGCCCTCATGCACCGTGATCGCCTGCTCGCGCAGCAGCTCCGACATCGGCGGAAAAGCCCGCTCGTCTGCCCCTTCGACTGCGTGCCCCATCTCGCGCATCAGCAGGGCGGCATTCCCCATGCCGGTGCCGCAGATGCCGAGGAAGTAGAGCCGCATCCCCCTGTTGTGTCGGCAAAGCGCGCGTATGGAAAGCCTTTTCAGCTTGCATGAATTGGCGAAGCGCCTATAAGCAGTAGTTTTTTCATAAGCGCAAATATTTCAGCCATGACCTTTTACCTTAGCAAACTCACCTTCAGCAAACGGGGCTCCTTTCTCAGCCTAGGCACCTTCAAGCGTGCCTCTGGTCGACCTATGATCCAGACCTCGCGTGACCATCCTTATATTGATCTGGAGCGGCAGGGGGCACCACGAGAATATTACGAACTGGCTCTCTTCCGCGACGGAAAAGAACTCACAGCGGAAGCACAAGGGAGTCCATGCGAGGTGATTTTGACGGCGGACTCTGCTCGTGCGCGCGTCACTTTTCTGGATGACGATACCTTTATTTTTCAGGTAGAAGGGGCGGATTTTGTGCTTTTGCCCTGCCACTCGACCGTCGGTCGGCAATGGTTTGGAGATCGACGCTGCGATATTATTGATTACCGCGGCTTTTGCGTTCAACAAGTGCGAGTTGCTGAAGGCGGCACATTGTCTATTGTCGAGAGCAAAACTATGGATGGCCTAACCGGTCCCTACCATGACGCCCCTTTACGTCTGACTTTCGCGCCGTCGACACCTGGCGGCGCGGTCACAGCTGCGCTCCGCCTGCGCAAATCTGG
>CAYQTM010000022.1:5604-11040 GCA_964420355.1 uncultured Opitutales bacterium | reverse complement strand
AGCCGAAGATCCCAAGCGGTGCCATCGTGCGCACCAAGGCGGACATCGAGCGCGAGCGAGCCGAAGAGGCCGAGCGCGCCGAGCGGGAACGGGAACGCGAGCGGGAGCGAGAGCGCGAGCGGCTGCGCCAGCAGGCCGCCAGCAACCAGCCCGCCCAGCCGCGCCCGGCACCCAAGCTGCCACCGCCGCCCGCTCCGGGAGCGGGGATGGTGCGCCCAGCCAGCCCAGCACCGGGGCAGACGCGCCCGAGCCAGCCCGCTCGCCCGACCAATTTCCCCGGCGTGCGCCCGGCCAATGCGCCGCGTCCGGCACCTGCCGCGCGTCAGCAGCCCGCGCCCGCCCAACCGGCTCGCCCGGCACCGCAGCAGCCTCAGGCGCCGCGCCCATCGGGAGCCGGAGCCCCGCCGCCGGCTCAGCCCGGTCGCACCGCGCCGCCGCAACCGCCGCAATTGGGCAAAGCACCGCCCTCGGCTCCGCCGCAGCCGCCCAAGCCCGAAGGCGAGGCCAAGCCCGCGCAGCCTGCCGATCCGGCGACTTTCAAGCCCTTGCACGTCAAGCCGCCCATCGTGGTGCGCGACTTTGCGAACAGCCTGGGCATCAAGCCTTTCCGCCTGATCTCCGAGCTGATGGAGATGGGGATTTTTGCCTCGATGAATCAGTCGATCGAGGCTGATATCGCTCAGCGGATCGCCGAGCGCAATGGTTTCCGCCTCGAGGTGCACCATCGCGGCGAGACGCAGGCACCGATCAAGCAGGAGGTGCTGATCGACGAGAGCGAGCTGCTCGAACCGCGTCCGCCGGTGGTCTGTATTCTCGGCCACGTCGACCACGGCAAGACGACCCTGCTCGACACCATCCGCAAGGCCGAAGTGGCAGCGGGCGAGGTCGGCGGCATCACCCAGCACATCGGCGCTTACCAGATTTCGCATAACGATCAGAAGCTGACCTTCCTCGACACGCCGGGGCACGCCGCCTTCGCCAAGATGCGCGAGCGCGGTGCCAGCGTGACCGATGTGGCAGTGCTGGTGGTCGCTGCCGATGACGGCTTTATGCCGCAGACCGACGAGGCGCTCAAGTTCGCCCAGCGGGCGCAGGGCGCGGTGGTCGTGGCGATCAACAAGATGGACTCCAAGGGTGCCGACCCCGACCGCGTCAAGAAGCAGATGCAAGAGCGCGGCATCCCACCCGAAGAATGGGGCGGCGAGACCGTAACCGTGCCGATTTCCGCGCTCAAGGGCGAAGGCATCGACGACCTGCTCGAAATGATTTTGCTCCAGGCCGAGGTCATGGAGCTGAAGGCCAACCCACAGGGTCCCGCCGAAGGGATCGTCATCGAATCGCAAATCGAACAGGGTCGCGGGCCGACTGCCACGCTCATCGTGCAGAAGGGCACGCTGAAAAAGGGCGACGCCCTGCTCTGCGGCAAGCAGTATTGCCGGGTGCGCTCGATGACCGACGACCTCGGCAAGGAGATCAAAGCCGCGACGCCGGCCACCCCGGTGCGCGTCACCGGCTGGTCTGATGCGCCGCGCTCGGGTCGCACTTTCGTTTGCGTGAAAAGTGAGCGCGAGGCCAAGAGCCTGGCCGAGGAGAAGGCTCACGAGGAGAAGATGGCCGCCGCCAAGCCCAAGGACGTGCCCAAGCCCACCAGCATAGAGGATCTCTTCGGCGCGATCGAGAAGCAGCAGAAGAAATCACTGGCGCTCATCCTCAAGGCCGACGTCCACGGCTCGCTCGAAGCCCTCACCACCAGTCTCGAAGATCTGCCGCAAGACAAGGTGCGGCTCAACATCCTCGCAGGTGGGGTCGGGCAAATCACCAAAAACGACGTCAATCTCGCGGCCACCTCTGGCGCCTGTATCATCGGTTTCAACACCAAGCTGGAGAACGGTGTCCAAGGGCAGGCCAAGCACCACAGCGTCCCGATTTATCAGCACCGCATCATTTACGAGCTGATCGACATCGTGCGCGACACCATGGCCGAGCAACTCGAGCCCGAGCTGCGCGAGAACAAGCTCGGTGCCGCCGAAATCCGCGCCGTCTTCCCGCTCGGCAAGCGCCAGAAGATCGCCGGTTGCATGGTCACCGAGGGCAAGATCACCCGCGACCGCAACGCGCGGGTGCTCCGCAAGGGCGAGCTGGTCGCCGAAGGCGGGATCAACTCCCTGCGCCGCATCAAGGAGGACGTCACCGAGGTGCGCGCCGGCTTCGAGTGCGGTATGCACGTGGCGGGCTTCGACGCCTACGAAGAAGGCGACATCATCGAATGCTACGAGATTCAGAAGATTCGTCCCTCGCTCTAAGCCCCCTATCTATCGGCGTCCAACGAGACTCAGCATGTCCGACCGCTCCCCTCCAGACAAGCAACCGAATCAGCCACCTAAAAAGAAGGCCCACCTTCTGGGTATCGGCCTGGACAACGAGGACGGGCACAAGCGCATCACCAAGGCGGACGACTTTTCCATCGTCGGCGGCTCCGAGCAGACCCACGAGCAGATGACGGAAACCCTTGTTCGCACGATGGAGGACATCCAGCGCAAGGGCAAGCGACTCCCCGAAGTCGAATCCGAAGAACTGCGTGACCTCATCCAGAAAAACGCCGAGAAATCCGGCTGACACGGTTCGGGGCAGTGAAAGAATCTCACGCAGAGAGTCGGAGAGGCGGAGGATTGGCTTGGATCGCTCGCAGGGGTTCAGATTGTGGGAGATCCTTTTTGTCTCACGCAAAGACCCGAAGACCCAAAGGTTCGAAGGCACGCTGAGACTGCCAAACAAGTCAAGAGTCCAACCCATTCTGAAGAGTGATTCGTAGGGATTGGTGAGATTTGTAGTTTAAAATGAGTGGGTAGTGGCCTCTGCGTGGGGAGACGGTTGGGGTTGGACTGGGCGGGGTTTGGTGTTATGGGTTGAGGATGGGTCAACGTGGGCAGCATGGGCGGCGGGCTTTGCCGGTGCCAAGCTTTCCGCCGGAGCTGCCGATTACGGCGCACCGGGAGGAGATCGTGCGGCTGCTGCGCGAGGTGCCCATTATCGTGCTGGCGGGCGAGACGGGGAGCGGCAAGACCACCCAGTTGCCCAAGCTGTGTCTGGAGGCGGGCTTCGGGCAGCGCGGGCGGATCGGCTGCACCCAGCCTCGGCGGGTGGCAGCGCTCTCGGTGGCGCGGCGCATCGCCGAGGAGCTGGGGGTCGAGCTGGGGCAAGAGGTCGGCAGTCAGGTGCGCTTCACCGACAAGACTTCGCGGCAGACGGCGATCAAGATAATGACCGACGGCATCCTACTGAACGAGATCCAGCGCGATCCCGATCTACGCGATTACGAGGTGCTCATCATCGACGAGGCGCACGAGCGGAGCCTCAACATCGACTTCATCCTCGGCTACCTGCGCCTGCTGCACGAGCGCCGCCCCGAGCTGCGCATCGTCATCACCTCGGCCACCATCAACACCCAGCTTTTCTCCGAGGCCTTCGGCGGCGCGCCCATCGTCGAGGTGTCGGGGCGGACTTACCCGGTGAGCGTGCGCTATCGTCCGCTCGATGAGCTGGCGGAGTCGGCAGGCGAGATCGCCTTCACCGATGCGGCGGCGCAGGTGGCCGAGGAGGTGGTGCGCGAGAGCCGCGAGGGCGATCTGCTGATCTTCATGCCGACCGAGCGCGACATTCGCGAGACGCGCGAACTGATCGACCGCGCTGGGCTGGCGGGCTGCGAGACGATTCCCCCCTTGGGGCGGCTCTCGGCAGGCAGTCAGCAGCGCATCTTCAAGCCCTCGACGCGCCGCAAACTCATCATCGCCACCAACATCGCCGAGACCTCGATCACCGTGCCGGGCATCCGCTACGTCATCGACGCCGGGCTCGCGCGGATCAGCCGGTTCAGCCCGCACACCCGCACCCAGCGCCTGCCGATTGAAAAAGTGTCGCGGGCGAGCGCCGAGCAGCGCAAGGGTCGAGCGGGACGCGTGGCCGAGGGCGTCTGCGTGCGGCTGTATTCGGAGGAGGATTTCGAGGCGCGCCCGGCCTTTACCGAGCCGGAGATTCAGCGGTCGAACCTCGCGCAGGTGATCCTGCAAATGCTCGCTTTTCGGATCGGCGAGGTCGAGAGCTTCCCCTTTATCGAGCCGCCCACGCCGAGCGCGATCAAAGGCGGTTACCGCCTGCTGCGCGACCTCGGGGCGATCGACGGCGAGCAGCGTCTGACCCGCCTCGGGCGCGACCTCGGGCGCATCCCCGCCGACCCCACCGTCGCGCGGATGCTGCTGGAAGGGCGGCGCGAGGGCGTGCTGCCGGAGGTGCTGATCGTCGCCGCCGGGCTGAGCAGCCAGGATCCGCGCGAGCGTCCCGCCGAAAAGGAGCAGGAGGCCGACCGCATACACGCGCGCTTTGTCGACCGCAGCAGCGACTTCGTCACCCTGCTGAAAATCTGGGACGCCTATCACGACGCCGCCGAGCGGCTCTCGCAGGGCAAGTTGCGGAAATTCTGCGCCGAGCATTTTTTGAACTTTCTGCGGATGCGGGAGTGGCGGGATGTGCACGACCAACTGCTGCGCGTGATGCGCGATCTGGAAGAGCGCCCGCCGCCGCGCGCCGAGGAGCTGGATCGCGATGGACTGCACCGCGCGGTGCTTTCGGGGCTGCTCGGCAACATCGCGCGGCGCGACACCGGCAACCTCTACAAGGCGACACATAACCGGCGCGTGATGCTCTTCCCCGGCTCGGGGCTGTTTGTGAAGCCGCGTCCTGAGGACAAGGGCAAACGCCCGCAGGGAAAGCCGGACAACCGCACACCGGAGTGGATTGTGGCGGGCGAGTGGGTCGAGACGAGCCAGCTTTTCGCGCGGACGGTGGCCAAGATCGACGTGCAGTGGGTGCTAAAGCTGGGCGGGCACCTCTGCCAGTCGAACTTTGAGGAGGCGCTCTGGGACAGCAAGCGGCAGGCGGTGGTGGTGAAGGAGCGGCTGCGGATTTATGGGCTGGAGCTGATGACGCGCTGGCGGCGCTACGCGGAGATCGAGCCGGAGGCGGCGACCGAGATTTTTATTCGCGAGGCGCTGGTCGAGGATGCGCTGGAGGAGCAGTTGCCGTTTTTGGAGGGGAATCGGGCGGCGCGGGCGGAAGCCGAGCAGCGGTTGGCGCGCCTGCGGCAGCAGTCGGCTTCGGGCGTGGAGGACCGACTCTATCGTTTTTACAATGAGTGCATCGAGGCCGGCGTCGGGAGTGCGGCGGACTTGCGGCGGCTGGCCAAACGGGTGCATGGCGGCGAGTGGGATTTTCTGCGGCTGACCCCTGAACACTTGCTGGGCGGGGCGCGGGCGGATGGTGAGAGCGCGGCCTTTCCCGAGGCGGTCGAGTTGGATGGGCAGCGGCTGGAAATCCGCTATCAATACAAGCCCGGCGAGCCGGACGATGGAGCGACCCTGCGCGTGCCCGGCAACTGCTTTG
>CAYQTM010000022.1:0-5594 GCA_964420355.1 uncultured Opitutales bacterium | reverse complement strand
GAGGCTCGATTGGCTGGTGCAGGGGTTTTTGCGCGAGCGTATCGGGCTGTTGATGCGCGGGCTGCGGAAGGAGCTGGGGAAGCGTTTCGTCCCGATGAACGAGGCGGCACAGGAGCTCGCGGGGACGCTCAAGCCTTCGCCGCAGCCGCTGGGGGTGGCGCTGGCCGAGGCGATCTGGCAGCGCTATCGCGAGCGCCTGCCGCGCGATGCCTTTGCGGCGGTCGATGTGCCCGACCACCTGCGCGCCCGTGCCGAGGTGTTCGATCCGAAATCGGAAAAGACGCTCGCCGCCGGACGCGATTGGCCGACCCTCAAGCGCGATGTCGAGCAGACCGGGCTGGCGCAGGCGCGGCGGGAATCGCAGACCACTGGGCTTGGTGCCTGGCAGCGTGCCGCCGAAAAATGGGAGCGCCGCCACCGCACGCGCTGGGATTTTGGCGATTTGCCGCAGAGCCTCCACCTCAGCGAGTTGGCGGGCGTGCCGGTGTGCGCCTACCCCGGCATCGAACCGGAGGAGAGCGGCGAGGCGGTGCGGGTGCGGCTTTACAACAGCGCCGCCGAGGCTCAGGCGGCCAGTCGGCGCGGGTGGCGGACGCTGGCGCGGCTGGCGTTAGGGCGTGAGTTGGGCTGGCTGCAGAAGGATTTGAAGGCGCTGGATGCAATCGGGCCGGTCGCTGCGCCACTGGTGCCGCTCGATGCGCTCAAGGCCGATGCCCTGCGCTGCATCGAGCACCATTTGCTCTCCCCGCGCCCGCTTTACCCTCTGAGCCAAAAGCGCTTCGAGCAGGTGGTTGCCCGCGCAGGTGAGGAGCTGAAAGGGCTGGTTTTCCGGCTCGGCGATCTGCTCAAGAGCATCCTCGAACGTCGCCAGCGGCTCGCCACCCTCAAGCAGCCCTTCCCCAACCTGCGGCGCGATCTGGCGCGACTCGTCCCGCCCGACTTCCTTCGACGCACTCCCTTCGAGCGCCTGCCCGACCTCGATCTCTGCCTCCGCGCGATGGAGCTGCGCGCCGAACGCTTTCGCATCAGCCCGCCCAAGGACGCTGAAAAGGCCGCGCGGGTCGAACCCTACCGCCAGCGCCTCGAACAGCTTCTGCGCGAGGCGGCGGCGAAGCGCTACTCCCCTGCCCTGCTGAACGAGCTGTTCTGGCTGATCGAAAACTACGCAATCAGCGTGTTTGCGCAGGAGCTGCGCCCGCGCGAAAAGGCCTCACCCAAGCGAATCGAGGAGGCCATTGCGCGGATTTTGGGGCGGTGAAGGCTTGGGCTGTGGCTGATACTTGCTTTTCTTATGTATCTTAGTAAGATTGCTCATAAAATGAATGCGACCGATGAATTGGAGATCGAGGCGGAGTCTGCCGACGCGGAATTGGCGGGTTTGGACGCGGCTGGGCGGATTGCCTGGGCGCAGGAGCAGTTTGGCCAGTCGCTGCTGATGAGCACGAGTTTTGGGGCGCAATCGGCGGTGCTGCTCGATCTGGTGCGCAAGCATGCGCCAAGCACGCCGGTCGTTTTTGTCGATACGGGGTATCTGTTTCCGGAGACTTATCAGTTTGCGGAGGCGCTGATGGAGCGGCTGGATTTGCGGGTGGAGGTCTATTCGGCGAGACGCTCGCCGGCCTGGCAGGAAAGCATCGAGGGGCGGCGCTGGGAACAGGGGAAGGAGGCGCTGGCCGCCTATAATTTTGAGAACAAGGTTGAGCCGATGAACCGCGCGGTGCGGGAGTTTGGGGCGCGGGCGTGGATCAGCGGGCTGCGACGGAGTCAGGCGAAGAGCCGCGCCAACCTCGGCTATATCCAGAAGCAGCAGAAGGTGTATAAGCTGCACCCGATCGCCGACTGGTCGGATCGAGATATTTACAACTATTTAAGCGAGAACGACTTGCCTTACCACCCGCTCTGGGAGAAAGGTTACGTCTCGATTGGGGACTGGCATTCAAGCAGCCCGCTACAGCCGGGCATGGAAGCCGAGGACACCCGCTTTGGCGGCATCAAGCGCGAGTGCGGCCTCCACGAAGCCAGCGGCCAGATCGACTTCCAAATCTGACCCCCCGCCGGATCGGCTCCGCACGCAACTGGCGTTGCGCACGCGTTGGGGGGCGGGTGGCGGAGGCGCGCAGCGCCTCCGCCACCCCCGACGCCTGCCTGCCCCGCAGGCAGGAAGCCAAGTTCCGCCAACCGAACCGCCAGACCCGCCTTGCGCTACTGGCTGCTGACTTTTTCGCCCAAAGCTGCTTCCATCGAGGCAAACTCGTCTTCGGCCTCTTTTTGAAGCCGCTCCAGCGCCTCGATATCCTGACCCTTGAATCCTGTGATCTTCTTGGAGAGCTCGCTCACGCGCTCTTCCAAGTCCTCAATCGTCTCTTTGCCGACCGGCGGATCATCCACCTCCGCGATCAGCATCCCGCTCTTGAGCTGCCCCACCCGATTCGCCCAGAGCGCCCGCTTGGTCTGCAAATCGCCGATGATCACGACTTTGCGAGTGAAAAGTTCTTGATCCCTCGCCTCAGCAGGCGCATCCGATGAGTCGCTCGCATCCATGCCCCTGAGTCAATCGCCCACGCGCCATATTGCAAGGGCAAAGGGCATTTTTCACAGCGGAGACAAATACAACTGTCGCAGGCGCAGACTGAATCGCACGATCAGCGCAACCGCTGCCGCGACAAAAAGCAGGCCAGCCATCAAGAGAATCGGCGAGGCACCGCCCTGCGCCAGCGCCACCCCGCTATCGCCCAACTGCTTCAAAATTTCGCCGCGAATCACGAGCGCCAGCCCCACACCCAGCGCGAGCGACCCCACCAAACTCAGCAGTTGCTTCCGAATCAGCCGCCAAGCCAGCCTCCCCGGCGCGTGCCCCAGCAAGAAAAGCCGCTGCAAATTTCCGCGCGACCGCGCGAGCGTCGCCTCGGCCTCCGCCGCCAGCAGCAACAGCGTGAGCAGCAAAATAACCAGCCCCGCCACGGCCAGCACACCGAGCGCCAGATCCAGCAGCAGCCGCACCCGCGCCGAGTGCGCCGCGCCGCCGCTCGCCTGTAAATTATTCTGCTCCAAAAACGCGCTCAGCGCCCGCGCATCGGGCTGACGCGTCAGCAGCAGCACCCGGCTGCCCCCCGGCTGCCGCTCGGGTGCCAGCCGCGCATTGGTCTCGCGCAGAAATGCTTCCGGCACGATCACCGACTGTATCTGATCGCTGAAACCCGCCACCCGCGCGGTCATCTCCTGCGCCCGCCCGCCACTGGTCGGCTGCAAAAACAGCCGAAACCGGAACTGCTCAACCGCCCCCTCGGTCAACTGCGGCAATCCCTTGGCTGGTGCAAATCCAAAGTTATAGAGGCTCAAAAAATCGCGCGGCAGCAGCAGCGGCACCTCGCGCGAACCCGGCTGCCAGTCCCAGCGCGGCGGCTTGCGCTGCAAGGCGGCGGTCGGCAGCGCCTCGACAAACACCTCACTCGTTATCTCGGGAAAGCTGTGCCCTCCAACCCTGATTTGCATGGGGTAATGATTCCGCAGCACCGGCTCGGCCAGCCGCGTGCCCGGCAGCGCGCGCAGCTCTTCCAGCAGCCCCGGCTCGAGCGTGCTCCGCGTCAGCCCCAGCGTGTCGCTCATCTGCACCTCGCGCGTCACAAAAATCAGACCGTCATCCAGCCAACGCGCCGACCCGCTCAGCAAATTCCGATAATCCAGCAGCGCCTGCAAAGCCAGCAGACTTAGCAGCCACCCCGGCAACGTCGCCGCAATCAGCAGCAGGCGCAGCCACAGCCCGCCTCGCTCCGATATCATGGACGCCCTCGCCATTCCCTCAGCTTGCCGCGACCCGCCGCACCTCACCAGCAAAATCTACCCGATCTTAAAATCGCTGTATTCGCGCGCCCCCTCGGGCGTCTCGACCGACTCCTCGGTGTCCTTAATGAAGCCCGACATCTGCTCCTGAATCGCGAGCACAAACGCCCGCACTTCGGCCTCCTCGCCCTCGACATGCAGATGCACGCGCCCGTCGTTCAGATTCCGCACCTGCCCCGTCACGTCATAGCCACGCGCCAGTTGGGTCGTCGTATAGCGAAACCCCACCCCTTGCACCCGACCGGAGAACCATACATGCACACGATAAACAGAGTCGGCCATAGCAGAAAGGGGTTCGACAATCGGGCGGCACGCCCGCCAGACTAGAGCTTTGCCTTGGGGAACAGATCGAGAATCTGATATTTCTCGGTCTTCAGCAGCGCGTTCAGACCCTTGGTCATCCGCCCCATCGTGGTCGGTGCCGGCGTGCGGCGCTGGTTATACACCTTGTTGATCGTGCCCTTGCTGATGCCGGAGGCCCAGGCGAGATCGCCCTGATGAATACCCTCTTCTGCGAGGACTTTTTTAAGATTGTTGCTTGCCATGCGTCCATCTGTAACCAATCGCGACCACTTTTGTCAAGCTTCGTCCATAAAATACCAAAATATTTCGACACGTATCAGGCAGAGGTCGACAATTATCCGGTTCTTGGCTAATTTTATTCGATGAAACCCAGCATCGACATGGCGAATCACGACGCAATACCCGAGAAGGCAGGGCAGGATGCCTCGGAGACTCTTCGAAAGGCTTTAGAGGCTCGCTTTGCGGCTATGCAAGATGAAACTGCTGCAAAAGCTTATCAGGAGGCTTTTGATGCCTCGCCCGAGGAGCTGGGAGAGGCAGCGCTAGCTCACGCGTCAAAGGTTTAATTGAGCCGGCGGTTTACGCCCTCAGCACTTCATATACACAAGCATTTGGATTTGATGCGATTTGGGGGATCTGTGGTAGGATAATCGGATATTTTCATGGCTACGCCGCGCAATTTTTTACGTTTTTTGGCAATCGTCGTCGTTCTTCTGGTGGCGGCGGGGATCGCTTTTCTGTTGATTAAGTTCAAGCGGGAGCCGGAGCGGCAGGAGACTGTGCGGCAGGCGCCGGTGGTCGAGACGGTGGTGGTGGAGCCGCAGGCAGTGCGCACGAGCGTGGCGACGCAGGGGACGGTGATGCCCGAGGTGGAGTCGGCGTTGACCCCGCAGGTTTCGGGTCGGGTGATCGCCACCGGGGCGAGCTTTGAGAATGGCGGATTTTTTCGCGAGGGGGATGTGCTGGTGGAGATCGACCCAGTGGACTTTGAGGTGGCGGTGGCCAATGCGGAGTCGGCGCTGGCACAGGCGCGTCTTCTGCTGGCGCAGGAAGCGGCGCGAGCCGAGCAGGCGCAGGCGGATTGGCAGACGCTCGAACGACCGGGCGCGGCCTCGGCGCTGGTCTTGCGCGAGCCGCAGTTGGCACAGGCGCGCAGTGCGGTGCGGGCAGCCGAGGCGGCGCTCAAGCAGGCAGAGCTGAACCTCGAGCGCACGCGGATTCGAGCGCCCTATGATGGGCGAGTGCGCACGGCGCTGGTCGAGGTCGGGCAGACGGTAACCGCTTCGGCGACCGTGCTGGCGCAGGTGTATTCAACGGAGGCGGCGGAGGTGCGGCTGCCGCTAACCCTTCGGCAGGCGGGGCGTTTGGCGTTGGAGGAGCGTCTGGCCGAGGAGGCCGAGCCGCCGCGCGTGCGCTTGCGCGGCCAATATGGCGACGTGCGGCACGAGTGG
>CAYQTM010000021.1:0-11108 GCA_964420355.1 uncultured Opitutales bacterium | reverse complement strand
GGTGGAGACCAGGAGCACGTCGCGGACGCGGTGCTGCATCAGGTCGTTGAGACGTCTGAGGGCCTTCATTGGGGGGAACTGCTTCCTCTTCTCTCGCTGTCGGGGGGCGCGAAGGCAGTTTATAATCCGGGCGCGCCATCCCTGTCAGCGAGACTGCTCGGAAAGTGGTGCGGAAGGGGCGATTGGGGGCTAAGGTCCGCTTGCTCCAGGCCGGCCCTTGCGGCAAGATTCGACAGCTTTTCTTCGGCGGGGAGGGCGCGACAAGGGGCCTGGAGCTGCGCGCCCCGCCCTTACCTGCTGCCCGACGGGCACTGCGAGGAGTCCGATGACGCAATCGAGCACCACCGCGAAACTAGACACGAAGGGTAAGGAGGAGATGCACCCGTACGCCGCGCGCGTGCTTCAGGAGCTCTCCTCCCGGTACCACTGGGAGCGCGAGTTCATAGCGGCGGTCGAAGAGGTGATGCTTTCCCTGGGTCCCGTGCTCGACGAGAGCCCGATGTACGAGTCCGAGCGCATCCTCGAGCGGATCACCGAGCCCGAGCGGATCATCAGCTTCCAGGTCCCATGGGTCGACGACCAGCACAAGGTCCAGGTGAACAGAGCCTGGCGTGTGCAGTGGTCCAGCGCTCTTGGTCCCTACAAGGGCGGCACCCGCTTCCACTCGTCGGTGACCCTGGACGGCCTGAAGTTCTTGGCCTTCGAGCAGACCTTCAAGAACAGCCTGACCAGCCTGCCCCTGGGCAGCGGCAAGGGCGGCTCGGACTTCCACCCGGGTGGAAAGTCCCACCGCGAGGTCATGCGCTTCGCGCAGGCTTACATGAACGAGCTCTACAGGCACATCGGCCCGGACACCGACGTTCCCGCCGGCGACATCGGCGTGGGCGCGCGAGAGATCGGCTACCTCTTCGGGCAGTACAAGCGCATCACTCACCAGTTCCACGGCGTGATCACCGGCAAGGCTCACCAGTGGGGCGGCTCCCTGCTGCGGCCCGAGGCCACCGGCTTCGGCGTGGCTTACTTCGCCGACGAGATGCTCCGCGCCCGCGGCGACAGCCTGGAGGGCAAGACCGTGGCCGTCTCCGGCTTCGGGAACGTGGCCTGGGGCCTGGTGAAGAAGGCAAACGAGCTTGGCGCCAAGGTGGTCACGGTCTCCGGCCCCGACGGCTTCGTGCACGACGAGGACGGCGTGAAGGGCGAGAAGATCGAGTACCTGCTCGAGATGCGAGCTAGTGGGCGTGACCGGGTCGAGGACTACGCCGAACGCTTCAAGGTCCCCTTCCACGCCCGTAAGAGGCCGTGGGGAGTCAAGTGCGACATCGCCTTCCCCTGCGCCATCCAGAACGAGCTCGATCTCGACGACGCCAAGGCTCTGGTTGAGGCCGGCTGCAAGGCCATCGTCGAGGGAGCGAACATGCCTACCGCGCCCGAGGCGGTGCCCTACCTCCAGGAAGAGGGCGTGCTCTACGTGCCCGGCGACCTTTGTTACAGCTCGCGCCAGCCCCGCAACCACATCCGCGCCAGCCTGGGGTCGCTCTCGCCCGAGCCGCTGGCCGAGGCCGCTCGCCGCTTTGTGCAGGTGGCCTTAAACCTTAACTGAGTCTCCTCATGTTATTCGCGCGGCTGATAATTCTGTTGTTGAGTATGGCGGGTGGAGTGTGGCCCAGTTTTGTAGTTTTTGGGAGGGCATTTGCGGGTTATAATGGTACGATCATCAAGCCCAGCGAAGGCATACTGTGGCTGATTTTTCTAGTGATGCTGTTGCTCTCCGGGAGTGAATTTCTTAAGCAGAAGAGTGAGCGAAGGTTCATGCTTTTGTCATTAATTATCCCACCTTGTTTCCTGTTTTTTCCAGCTTTATGGGCTGTTTTGACTGGAGGGGCATCAATAGCCGATCCTTCAGTTTTGGCGGTTACTTGTATGGTGTTTCTGCCGCTCGCTCTATATGCGGGCATAAAGGCCGCCCGCTCTCTTGTTTCGGCGGCGCAAAAATAGGTTGGAAAGCTGTCTGCGGGCGGGCAGACTGGTGCCATGCCGGAAATTGCATTTATTGGAGCGGGGCGGATGGCCGGGGCGATGATTCGTGGGCTGATCGCCTCGGGAGCGGTCGAGCCGGGGCAAATCGGTGTGCGCGCCGGAGATGACGGCACCGCCGAGGCGCTGGCTGCCGACACCGGCGTCGTGGCCTGCGACTCGCCTGCTGCGCTGCTCGATGGCGCGGACGTGCTGGTGCTGGCCTGCAAACCCTACCAACTGGAGCAGCTCGAGCCGGGCTACCGCGAGGCGCTCTCGGGCGCGCTGCTGCTGTCGATTCTCGCGGGCACGCCCCACGAGCGGCTGCGGGCGGCGTTGCCGGGTGCGCGTGCCTGGATTTGGGCGATGCCCAACACGCCGGCGCAGATCGGCGCGGGCACGATGGCCTGGTCGGTGGAGAGCCCCCTGAGCGCCGAGGATGGGCAGCGGGTCGAGCTGCTGCTCGGGTCGCTCGGGAAGGTCGCGCAGGTCGAGCCTGCCCAGATGCACGCCGCGACCGGGCTGAGCGGCAGCGGACCGGCCTACGTTTTTGCTTTTGTCGAGGCGCTGGCCAAGGCGGGCGAAGCCGAGGGGCTGCCCGCCGAAACCGCCCTGCGCCTCGCGCTCTCCACGGCCAGCGGCTCCATTCGCCTGATGGAGAAATCGGGCAAAGCACCCGCCGAGCTGATCACCGAGGTCGTCACACCCGGCGGCACCACCGAAGCTGGCCTCAAAGCCCTCAATCCCGGCCTCGACAGCGCTCTCCGCGACTGCGTCGCCGCCGCTACCCAGCGCTCCCGCGAAATCGCTTCCGGCGGATAACCGAATTTTGATTATACAGAAAGCTCGGAAGCGGCCTCGTGATCGATCAGCCAGCGGGTGCGCGTGGCGTGCTCGCGAAGGATCTGGATGGGTTGCTGATCGGGGTTGTATCGCCCTTCGAAAACCTGCCGCAGGCGGCTGGCCTTGGCGCGTCCAAGCACGAGCGGGACGATGGTGTCGCAGAGACCGAGCCCAGCCGGCGTGAGCGTAAGACGCCAGCCCTTGCCGGGGATTTCGATCGCCGCAAAGGGAAGGTTGCTGCGGGCGGCATCGAGGCAGCCCGGGAAGAGCGAAAGCGTGTGCCCGTCGTCGCCCATGCCGACAAAACAAAGGTGGAAGGCGCGGGCGGGGCCAAAGTCCCGGCGCCAGGCGGCAAGAAAGTCGCGAGCGGCCTTGATGGGCGTCTGCTCGACAGGCCAGGGACGCTGGTGCTCGGGGAGGATTTTCAGCGGGTCGAGCAAGGCGCGCTGGGCGTTGCCAAAGTTGCTGTCCTCGCTGCTGAGCGGCACATGGCGCTCGTCGCTGACGCTCCAGGTGACGCGTCCGGGGTCGAGGCTGGCCAGCGCGGCCTGCTGGCAGACCCAGGCATACCAGACCTTGGGGGTCGAGCCGCCGGTCAGCGCCACGGTCGCCGTCTGCACCGCCTCGCGCTGCGCCACCTCCAAAATCAGGTCGGCCTTCAGTTGAAACAATTCATCGCGGGAGCCGATGCACAGCTCGCCATATTCACTCGAACGCGTTTCCATGCACACACCCTTGCGCCGCTGCAAAAAAACGCAAAACCGAAGTGGAAAAAAGGTTCGTTTCGCCCACCCGTATCGCTCGCCCGTCTTTTTGCACTGCATGGATGGCAGTTGAGAAGGGGCGCGCGATGTGTATTGTTTTGAGGATGCCAACACCTGATTTTTCGAGCTATCCGGCAGTGCGCGATTTCTTGTTCGGGCTGCGCAATACGGGCATGAAGTATGGCATCGAGCGGATGGCGCGGTTCGTCGAGCTGCTCGGGCATCCGCAGGCGCGCTTCCCCAGCGTGCATGTGGCCGGGACGAATGGCAAGGGCTCGGTCTGCGCGATGCTGGAGACCATTTATCGGCGCGCCGGGCTGAGCACGGGGCTTTACACCTCGCCGCATCTGGTGCGGCAGGGCGAGCGGATTCAGATCGACCGCGCGATCTATACGGAGGCGCAGATCGTCGAGGCGATGCGGCGGATTTATCCGGCGGCGGCGCAGATGGCGGCGTCCGACCCCGAGGCGCACCCGTCGTTTTTTGAGTTTATGACCGCGATGGCCTTCGATGCCTTCGCCGAGGCGCGGGTCGATGTGGCGCTGGTCGAGGTCGGGCTGGGCGGGCGGCTGGATGCGACGAACGTGCTCACGCCGAGGCTGTCGATCATCACCTCGATCAGCCTCGACCACACCGACATCCTTGGCGATACCATCGAGCAGATCGCGCGGGAGAAGGCAGGGATCGTCAAGCCGGGCGTGCCGGTGCTGATCGGACGGCTGCCCGAGGCGGCGGAGGCGGTGGTGCGTGCAATCGCAGCCGAGCGCGGCGCGCCCTTGCATCGGGTGGAAGATCGCTTTGGGCGGGCGACGGCGGACTACCCCGAGACCAATTTGCGGGGCGAGCACCAGCGCTGGAATGCGGGCGTGGCGCTCCGAGCAACCGAGTTGCTGGCCGAGCAATTTCCGGTCGAGGCGGAGACGGTGCGGATGGCCTTGCAGGAGGTCGACTGGCCCGGACGCTGGCAAGTGCTGGAGGCAAGCGGGCGCAAGATTGTCCTCGATGCTGCGCACAATCCCGAGGGCGCTCAGATGCTCGACAAGAGCCTGCGCAAGCTGGTGGCTGAAGAGGGGCGGCGACCGCTGATCGTCGCGGGCGTGCTGGGGCGCGAGCGGGCGCAGCACTTGATGCCGGTGCTGGCCGAGCACGCCCGCGAAATTTATCTGATCAAGAGCCAGCAACCCCGCGCCAGCAGCTTCGACGAGCTGAAGGCCGAGCTGCCCGAGCCCGCCAGAGCCCGCGCGCAACCGGCGCAGGTGGAAGCCCTTTTCGGCGCAGCGAGCACCAGCCTGGGACAGCCCGGCGACACCATCGTCGTGACCGGCAGCCTCTACCTGATTGGCGAAGTCTGCTCGCGCCTCAGCGGCATCGACCCCAACACCGGTGCCTCGCTCCAGGACACGCCGTAATCGCCATCGCTCGACTCCGCTCCCGCTACTTGCGCAGGGTGGCGTCGCCGGAGAGCAGCAGGTGGCGCTCGCCGCTTTCGCTCTCGACGATGAGGGCACCGTCGGCGGTGATGCCGCTCGCGATGCCGGAGACCTGCAAGTTGCCGCTGCGCCCGTCGACGTGTAGCCCGGCCAGCCCATCGTAGCGCGGCCAGAGTTCTTGCAGCTCCTCCGCGATGGAATTGCCCCGACTCTCGCGGTAGGCCACCGTAATCAGCTCGATCAACTCGGCGGTCAGCAGGTTGATCGACTCCACCTCGCCGATCTCCTGCGCGATGCTGGTCGCCGTAGTGCGCAGCTCGCGCGGCACGTCCTGGCTGCCGGAGTTGACATTCAGACCGATTCCAAAGATCAGGTCGCGCATGATGTCGGTGTCGACGCGCGCCTCGGTCAGCATCCCGGCCAGCTTGCGCCCGTTCACCAGAATATCGTTCGGCCACTTCAGCTTGGAATCCAGCCCGCGCTCGTGCAGAAATTTGCAGATACGCACACCGACCCACAGACTGAACAGCCGCATGCGATCGAGTGACAAGTTCGGGCGAAAAGCCACGCTGAGGTAGATGTTGCGGTGGCTGTCGCTCTCCCACTTGCGCCCCATCCGCCCGCGCCCGCGACTCTGCTGGTTGGCGACGACCGCGAAGGGCGTGGGTCGCCCGTTGGCCAGTTGGCGCTCGGCCTCACTGTTAGTGCTGTCGAGGTGCTCGCTGAACTCGACCGGCACCGAGCTGCCGATTTTTAGCAAATAGGCGTTCAGCAGGCTGGCGTGATTGGCGCGCGGCTCGCCGATCAGGCGGTAGCCCCGGTTGCGCACCGCCTCGAAGTCAAAGCCGGCTTCGCGCAGCTTTTCCAGGCGATTCCACACGCCAACGCGTGAGATGTTCAGCTCTTGCGCCAGTTGATTGCCGGAGAGAAAGCTTTTCTCTTCCTTAGCAAGCAGGCTTCCAAGAATGTAAGTATCTGGATCAGAAGGATTTTTACCTTCATTGGGGATAGCGTTCACAACGATGAGGTAATGGGGAGTGGGGAGTCAAGGGCAGGTGGCCTCTCGGTCATTGAGCAGGAATATAAATCCAGATTAAAACATCCTCGTTCAAACGTCAACCCCGCAAAGGGGTTGAATACCCTAGAAAATTAAATTTGTTAGCGATAAACACAAGAAAATCTACCTCAATCCGCGAAACAGAGGCCGCATAGTCGCTCAAAGCCCGCTTTAACTGTGGAATGTGCGCGCCTGCGAGCGTGGATTTTTGTCCGACATGTCCTCGACGTAAAGCGGCGCACTGATGTCCAGCCCCAGTCCCAGCCGCTCGTTGATATAGCTGGCGATCCACTTGCTCACCTTGAGCACCGCCATCTTTTTGCGCAGCCGCCCCTGGTTGTCGCGATTGAGGATCGAGGGCAGCGTGCTGGTTGTGATGATCTCGTTGATTGCGGGCGTCGAGAGCTGCTGCTTGATCTCCTCGTTGCTCAGGAAGTGCGTGACCATGAAGACGATACGGCGCGGCTCGTATTCCTTCAGCAGGCGGCAGACCGTGGCAATCGTCCCGCCCGTCCGCACCATGTCGTCCATCACCACCACGTCGCGCCCCTTGACGTGCGTGATCGGATAGGGCGAATTGTGGTGCTGCGAGACCGCCACCTTGCGCTCATCCGTCCGGATTTTTTCCAGCGAAATGACCGGGAAATCCTGCCCGTTCGCATTGGCCACGGCCTTGACGAAGGGCAGGGCACCCTGATCCGGTGCCACCAGCACCGTCTCGGTCGAGTCCACAATATCGGTGTGCTTCAGGTAGTAATTGAAGATGCGGTCGGGCACCATGTTGACAAAATTGTCCTCGCCAAAGACCTCCCGATACTCGTGCTGGGTCGACGAGCTGTGATTGTGAATGGTCAGCACGCAGTCGACGCCCGCCGTTTTCAAAAGCTGCGCATAGAGCCGCGCGGTGAAGGGCTGCCCGTTGAACTTGTGGCGGTCGGCCTGGTCGCGCTCAAAGCTCGGGTGCCCGTGCTCGGGGCGCGGCCCGCGATCCTGAGCTGAGTAAAACAGGTCGGGCTCGACCAAAAACACCTGCTTCGCCCCGTTATCCTTGCCCGCCCGCGCGAGAATCAGGTTGCGCATCGCCAGCTCGTTGCGCGTCACGTGCCCACGGTGCACCGAGACAATAATCAGCGTGCGCCCTTCCAGCATCCGCCCGGTCAAGCCGATCTCCTCCTCGTCATCCAGCGTAAAGCGCGGACAGAACTCGCTGTTAGTGAAGAGCTTGAGCGACACCAGATCACTCACATCGCTCTGCTGGTGGAGAAAGTCCGCCGTATCGATCGCAAAATAACTGTCGGAGAGATTTCCAACGACGACAAAGGGTTGTTCCAAGGCATCCATGACGAGTAGGTTACCTCCCTTATAACGGCATCCCACCGCAGCGCAATAGCCCTTTCTCACAGCCACATAAATACGACCAAGCGGGCAATTTCTTAGCAGCCCTTAAGCAGGGTATGGGATTTGCTTATCAACTTGGGAGTCCTGCGCCGTGCCAGTCTGGGGCGGTGCGGGTATTCATTCCAACACACCAAAAACGATGTCCAAAATCGATTCCTTACACTTGAATGCTATGCCCGTATCTCGGGCGCGTGGCGGCCTGCTGGCTGCCGCTCTCTTCGCGACAGCTTTTGCGTTGCCCGCCTCGCTGGTGGCGCAGGATGCCGAGATCGAGGAGCCGCCAATCCGCATATCCAGCAATGAGAACGCTTTCGGTTTCTCCGAAAAAGCCCTCAAGGCGATGCTCGAAAACGCCGACCGCGCCAACTACTACAACCGCGACGAAGTTGCAGAGTTGATCAATGTAATTGTCGATGTCGAGGGCGTGAAAGGGCCGGAGTGGGTCTTGCCGACGCCGGGTTCCGGGCCTGTTCTCGAGATGACCGCCATCGCTTACGCCGACCCTGATAAGAAATTGATCACCGCCATGCCCGGCTACCCGCAGCTGGTCGGTGCCTGGAAAAAATTCGGCGGCGGTGAGGTCGTTTATGTGCCGGTCGATGAGGAAATGAAGTATGACTTTGACGCGATGCGCGAGGCCATCGACGAGGACACCGGCATCGTTTACATCTGCAATCCCAACAACCCGACCGGCACGCTGGCCGATCCGATGGAGCTGCGCCAGTTTGTGCTGTCGGTGCCCGCCGATGTCATGGTCTTCGTCGACGAGGCCTACATCGAGCTTTCCGACAGTGGTCTCGAAGCCAATAGCATCCGCCCGCTGCTCGGCCTGCGCAAGAATCTGATCCTCTCGCGCACCTTCTCTAAGGCCTACGGTCTGGCGGGCGCGCGCGCTGGCTATGGCGTGGCGCACCCCGATGTGCTCGACAAGCTCCGCTTTTATGACTTCGCCCGCGGCCCGAACTTCCTTTCGGCTATCGCTGCCCGCGAGGCGCTGCTCGATCAGGAGCACATGGACTGGGCGGCCAGTATGTATCAAAAGGCTCGCAACATGGTCACCGGCGAGTTTGAGAAGATGGGCATCGCCTATGTGCCGCCGCAGGGTGCCTTCATCATGTTCGACACCGGCATGGACGCGGGCGAGTTCCGCGAGATCATGTTCGAGAAATACAACATCCGCCTGAGCCGCCCCTTCCCGCCCTATCCGGACGAGAAGTATAATAATTGGGCGCGCGTTTCCATCGGCAGCATGGAAGAGATGGAAGCCTTCGTCGAGGCGCTTAAAGATATGAAAGGCGCGGACACGGTCGCCATGCGCGACTGATCGCGCCGCTTCACTGCGTTTTAACCCAACCGGGGTTGGCTCAGGCTGACCCCGGTTGTTTTATGTGCTATGTGCGGTCGTGGGGTGCGCCGGCGTAGAGGAGTTGGCCGCCGGTGTCGCCGCCGCCGGGGCCCAGCTCGATGAGCCAGTCGGCGAGGCGGACGATGTCGGGATCGTGCTCGATGATGACGAGGGTGTTGCCGGCGTCGCGGAGCTTGAAGAGGAGGTCGGCGAGGCGCTGGACGTCGATCCAGTGGAGGCCGGTGGTCGGTTCGTCGAGGATGTAGAGGGCGTCGCCCTGTTGGCGGCGGGAGAGCTCGAGCGAGAGCTTGATGCGCTGCGCCTCGCCGCCGGAGAGGGTGTTGGCGGGCTGGCCGATCTTGAGGTAGCCGAGCCCGACCTGCTCCAGCGTTTGCAGCTTTTCCGCCACTTTGGGCTGCTTTTCAAAGAGTGCCAGCCCCTCCTCGACCGTTAGGTTGAGCACGTCGGCGATGCTGTGCCCCTTGAAGAGCACCTCCAGCGTCTCGCGGTTGTAGCGCCGTCCCTGACAGCTCGGGCACTCGACGTAGGCGTCGGAGAGGAACTGCATGTCGAGCGCGATCTGGCCGTCGCCCTTGCAGCGCTCGCAGCGTCCGCCGGGCGTATTGAAGCTGAAGCGACTGGCAGTGTAGCCACGCACGCGCGCGAGCGGGGTGCGCGAAAAGAGGTCGCGGAGGAGGTCGAAGAGCTTGATGTAGGTGGCTGGGTTGCTGCGCGGCGAGCGTCCGATGGGCTCCTGGTCGACGCGGATGACTTTGTTGAAGCTTTCGAGGCCGTTGATGCCGTCGTGCGCGCCGGGGATGACCTTGGCGTTGTTGAGCTTGAAGGCAGCGGCGCGCCCAAGAATGTCGTTGATGAGCGTGCTCTTGCCGCTGCCTGAGACGCCGCACACGACCGTTAGCAGCCCCATCGGGATGCGCACGTCGATCCCCTTGAGGTTATGTTCGCGGGCGTTCTTGATGCGGATAAAGCTGCCGAAAGCCTCGCGATCTTCGGCGTTTTTATAAATGCGGTCGCTGCCCTTCAGGAAGGGGCCGGTGCGGCTGGCGGGCGCGGTCATGCAGGTCTCGGGCGTCCCCGCGAAGAGCAGTTCGCCGCCCTCGCTCCCGGCGCCCGGCCCCAGCTCGATCAGGTGGTCGGCGGCGCGGATGGTCTCGGCGTCGTGCTCGACCACGACCACCGTGTTGCCCCGGTCGCGCATCTCGCAGAGGGTCTGGATGAGGCGGCGCACGTCGCTGGGGTGCAGTCCGATGCTCGGCTCGTCGAGCACATAAGTGACGCCGACCAGCCCCATCCCTAGCTGAGTGGCCAGCCGCGCGCGCTGCGCCTCGCCGCCCGAAAGACTGGCGTAAGAGCGGTCGAGCGCGAGGTAATCCAGCCCCACCTTCACCAGAAAGCGCAGGCGCTGCTCCAGCCCTTCGACCGCCTCGCTCACGCTCTCGCCGGCCAGCGCCGGGCGCAGCAGCTGCTCGACAAAAGCGAGGGCGTCGCGGATAGGCATGGCCATGAAGTCGGGGAAGCTCATCTCGGCGAGGCGGGTGGCGCGGGAGATCGCGCGGAGGCGCTGGCCGTGGCAGTCGGGGCAATCGTGGCGTGTCTGAAAGGCCATGAGGCGCGCCTTCAGCCCGTCGCTGGTGGTCGTGCGGCGGATTTCGTCGAGGTCGGCCAGCACCCCGGCGAAGGGCATCGGCTCGGGGCGGCTGTTGCCGGGCTTGAGCTTGAAGTGGAAGAGGCGGTCACCCGCGCCGTGCAGGATGGTGTGGCGCGTCTCGGGATCGAGTTCTTCCCAAGGCAGCTTGGGGTCGAAGGGCAGTTGCTCGGCGAGCTGCTTCAAGATTGCGTTGTGCTTGATAATCATCGCCTTCGAACCCAGCCGCCAAGGCTTGATCGCCCCGTTTTTCACCGACTTCTTGGGATCGGGCACGATCAAATCCTCCCGAAACTGCAAGGTCTCGCCCAAGCCCCCACAAGTCGGGCAAGCCCCCTCGGGATGATTCCACGAAAACGCGCGCGGCGTCAGCGGCTCAAAAGTCTCCCCACAAATCGCACACGACAGATGCTGTGAAACCGTAAACTCAATCCACCCCGGAGTTAAACGCAAAACGGAAAACGCAGAACGCAAAAATCCGCCCGCTTGCGCCGCGCCGCCTCCATCGCCAACCGCGCCTTTCTGTGTCTCCGAAAGCTCCCCCTCGCCGACCTTTCCATCCCCACCATCCCCCGCGCCAGCCTCGCCTTCC